>WQUS01000062.1 GCA_009781965.1 Bacillota bacterium
GATATTACCCTGCGTATTTGGGTCGCCATTACCACTACAGACTTGTTTTCTGTGTTACAAGGAAAAGCTCTATCTATATATTGAACAACGCTCTCCACTGTCGAATCTGATAGGAAAAGCCAGATAGCCAGTGAATATCTCGCGGAGAACGCCAAGAACCACCTGTTGGTCATTTCCTATCAGGTTATCAACGAGGTGTGTTCCGTGCTGAAAAAGAAAAGCTATACAGAACTGGAGATCAGGCGTGTAGCAGAGGATATGATGGGTTTATGCGCCGTCTGCGGCAATTCTGGCTATTTAGTGCTTTTAGCGTCCGAGTTGAGGGAAGCGCACTTGTTCTCTTTCTGGGACAGCCTGATTGTAGCCAGTGCGATGGTTTCCGGCTGTAATGTGTTGGCAAACGAGGATATGCAGGATGGGCGTGTAATTAGTGGTTTGTTGATAAAGAATATTTTTGTAGAGCATAAGTAACCAACTTTGTAGCAATATCGAAAAAGACAGATTTTATAGCGAACGGAATTACATGATCAAACCACCCCTTAGGGTGGTTTTTTTAGTCGTTTTTATGGGGTTAAAATTAGCCGGCAATTTTGTTTTTGTTTAAAAATTTGGTTAGGCGGGATTTGGTGCGGGCGGCTTTATTCTTGTGGATTACGCCCTTGGTAACCGCCTTATCTATAATTACCAGCGCCCGGTGCAGTCTCAGGTCGGCTTCTTCCATGTTTTTACCGGTCACGGCTTCATGGAACCTGCGGACGGCGGTGCGCAGCGTAGACTTAATTTGGCGGTTGCGCTCGGTCCGTTTTTCAATGACGCGCACCCGTTTGGCGGCAGACTTAATATTAGGCATATAACTTTCACCTCCTCAACAGGCTCAATTTTACCATGGGCTGAAAAAAAATGCAAGCGTCACCCGTATAGGCGTGGTTTTTTTGGTTAATTATAAATATAGATTTAATAAAAAGGAGGTGAACTGATTTGTCCCAGTGGATTGGCTTAATTATCCGTTTTGTCGTTTCGGCGCTGGTGTTAATAGTAGTGAGCTGGGTGGCGCCCGGATTTGTTGTTCACGGTGGAATCGTGGGCGCTTTGATTGCCGCGGCTGTGATCGCCGTGCTTGGTTATCTGGCAGAGGCGCTGCTTGGTGACAGGGTTTCCCCGCAGCACAGAGGAATTGTTGGTTTTATCGCCGCAGCTGTGGTAATTTATCTGGCTCAGTTTGTGATCCCCAACTTGCTTAGTGTCAGCTTGATTGGGGCGCTAATCGCGGCATTCATAATCGGCCTTATAGATGCTGTTGTTCCTACGGTATTGCGTTAAAAGGAAATTATTTAGACGATACTGTAAGCAGGAAAAGCTGTAAACCGGAAAAATTGTAACCGGACAAGCAAGGAGAGGCGTTGCCCTGCCAGGGAGAGCGCCTCTTTCTTCTCTTAAAAGTAGCATTGCTTATTCGTACGCTCATTTTATTAATAAATCTGCCTCCCGGCACATAAGATTAAACATGTCCAACCGGGGTGATTTTATGTATACCGCTTATTACTACAATTATCACCGTAACAGATGGCGCCGGCTGCTTTGGGTAACGATAACAGTATTTTTTTTGTTGGGCGCTCTGTTCAGATTAATTGCCTACGCGCTTGATTCCACCCCTCCGACAGGGCTGGAAAAACGCTTATTAGTCAGTTCCATAAACAACTTGAGTGACGGCCGGCCAGTGGGGATTCTGCAAACCGGGATCCCTTTGCTGGCCTGGTCCGGGGAGACAAAAAGCCAGCCCCGGATGCTTTCGCCCAGTGAAACGGTAAAACCATTGCTTAGCCTGTTGCTTCCTGACCGGAAACCATTAGGTATATTGCAGTCGCAAATGCCGGTTTTGGCCGATTATGTGTCTGAACAGAAAACAGTGGCTGTAACCGCGCCGGCTGAGCCTGCTGAGTCTGCGGCCGACGCGGCGGTCCCCACAAAGCTCGTTGCCCCAGTGCTTTCGTCAGGGGCTTTGGTGGGTATTTATTTCACTCATACCGGCGAGACTTATGCCCTTACGGATGGCGTGGAACGTGTGGATGGCAAAAAGGGCGGCGTAGCGCAGGCAGGGGATGCTTTGAGACAGGAACTGCAGGACAAATATGGCATCCAGGTGGCTTACTCGGATACGGTGAATGACACTAACTACGCCGAGTCATATGTCCGGTCCCAGGAAACCTTGACTAAAATGCTGCGGCAGAATCCCTCGCTGCAGGTGGTATTGGATATCCATCGGGACGCCGGCAAATCCAGAGCCAACAGTATCGTTACCGTGGACGGGCAGGAAGCGGCGTCGGTGCTGCTTGTAGTCGGTTCCGACGCCCGGGCTCCATTCTCCGATTGGCAGGAGCATTATGCTTTGGCCAATGAATTTGCCGCGGAAATTAATAAGCAGCACCCGGGGTTATGCTTGGGCGTAAAGGTTTTGCAAGGCCGGTACAATCAGTTTTTGCATCCGGGAGCTATTTCAGTGGAAATAGGCAGCGTGAACAATTCCACCG
>WQUS01000063.1 GCA_009781965.1 Bacillota bacterium
TCAACAGGTTTATTGCCATTTGGTAGTTGATAAAATTCTATTTCAAACATGATTGCACCACCTACTTTAGCTTATTCCTTTTATGATATAATGTCAATGGTTTTTCTCTGCCTACACCCTGTGGCGGATACTGGATAGAGAATCGGTATACGCAGTAACCGGCGTTATGCAATACACCATCACTGACTTCCGGCTGCTCGGTTCCCCGCCACTGGTCTGGGACCGAGGCTACTTCAGCGATAGCAGCCATCTGGATCACCTGGGCTACCCAGATTGTAAGGCATTTAAAGTGAGGTGAAAGATTGTTTTGCCGTAATACCAAATTGTGGTACAATGGAAGAAATGAGAGCGAGTTGTTCGGGATGGACGATAAAGAAACCAGATACCTGAAATGGGACAATGAAATTGTCGGCGTGATCAGTAAAAACAACGCTGTATCTTTTTCCGCGCCCCAATACAACAAAGTCGTAGCACTCTATACCAGGGGGCGTTCCCAGTGGTCCCCTGAAGAATTCAACGAATTTCTTGCCGAGCGTCTGGTCAGCCGGGATCGGCGGGATATAGAGCGGATCCTGTTCCGCATGGGTTTGTCCCACTACGACGTGCCGCGTATCGCCGGGATTACCCGCGGGATCCATCCAAAAGATCTGCTGTGGATTGCCAGGTCAAAAAATGAACGGCTGGATGACGCAATGACAGACGTGTTCTCTGCCGTGTTCCGCCAGGGTATCGACTTGACCGGCGATAGTGTTGATACGCCGGAGGGTTACAATATAAAAAGATATGGCGTGTATAATGGTAAATATGGTATCTACAAACAGCGGATCAGTCCGCTGATGACCGATGTGGAGTCAGAGATCGCGGTCAGCCTTTTGGCTGTTAAACTGGGTGTGCCGGTCTGTTCAGTGGTCCGGTTTGATAAGAACACCGTTTTCTCCATGTTCCGATATAATTTTGCCAAGGAATACATCGTTCACTTTCGCCGCTTGTTCGATGGCGCCCGTTCTGATAATGAATACCGGAACCTGGTCAACGTACGCCCACAGTACCGGGATGATATTGCCCGCATGATTCTGCTCGACTTCATTACCAGGCAGGATGATCGGCATCTGTCTAACATAGCTGTCAAGATTGGCAGCGGAGGCGAATCGTTTTACCCCTTATACGATAACGGCAGGAGCCTGTTTTATGAGGATACAGCGGATATGGTGCTTGACGCGGTGAACGACCCTGCCGGCTACGCCACGAGCTTTGGCTATTCGGGAACCTACTGGGATTATGTGCAGGAGATCGCGCGGGAGCGCGGCGGGCTGAACGGGCTTATAAATCTCAGAGTTGCTGAGGATGAGGTCATAGCTATACTTAATGAGGCCGGCTTTACCGGCTACCGATTTGCCGGCGCGCTGGAATGGATTATAAAAACGTTGGATATTGTGCGGAATCTGGCTAAGAGCAAAGAAAAAAAGATATGATTGAATTATGCAGTATTAAACAAAGAATTTACTGTCCAGTATAACATTCTTCAGTATTTCAACCGCCGCTGAATAGGGGTCTTGTTGGCGAAGAGCTACCTTGTTTAATATTTCGTTAACTTTGCCCGGGAGCTCTGCTTGTTGTTTGACTAATCTTCGTAGTTGATAGTTAACGATATCCAAGGTTTCATTGGCTGCTCTTTTTTTTCTTCGTTCATCAAGTAACCCGGCTTTTTTGAGAAAAAAGTGATGTTTTTCTATAGATTCCAATAATTCTGTAAAACCCAACACGTTTATGGCGGACATCTTTACCACCGGCGGACGCCACTTAAGCTGTTCATATCGTAAATCCTGCATCATTTCAATATCTGCAGCTACCTTGTCTGCACCGGGTAAATCGCATTTGTTGACCACAAATATATCGGCAATTTCCATAATGCCCGCCTTAATCATCTGAATGGAATCCCCTGCGCCGGGAGTTAAAACAACAATATTGGTATCAACCACATGCATGATATCTAATTCTGTCTGGCCTACACCCACCGTCTCCACGATAACCCACTGAAATCCAAAGGCATCCATAGCCTTAACCACATCTTGGGTGGTTTTTGCTAAACCGCCCTGATTGCCTCTGCTGCCCATGCTGCGAATAAATATGCCGCTGTCTTGGAAATGTTCCTCCATCCGGATGCGGTCCCCCAGCAAGGCGCCGCCGGTAAACGGGCTGGTGGGATCCACAACTATTACCCCTACGGTATCACCTTTTTCCCGTAAAAATGTCAGTAACTTATCGATTAAAGAACTTTTTCCCGCCCCCGGGGCACCGGTAATGCCTAAAACATATGCTTTACCGGTGCGGGGGTAGATATTTTCAATTATTTTATACCGTTCAGAATCATCGTTTTCCATCCGGGAAATCACCCTTGCCAAGGCCCGGGTATGGCCGTTGTTAAAGGCTTCAATTAATCCGTCAAGATTATCAAACACTTAAACACACCGCCTCAAGGTATTTTAGGGTTTTACCTGCCGGCTGACAGGAATGTCCATGATAACACTGTACTAAAAAGATTATCCGTGATTTTTGCTGTTTACGCTTTGTATGAAATGAACGTAAATCCCAAAAATCTTTTGTCTGAAACTACTATTGAACAATGGGGTACAAAAATTTAATATTTAATAATCAGAAAATTTAAAATTAATGAAAGCGGGCTTTGCGTTGGGCTATTAAATAATTTGTAAATATTATAACAGGTTTCACAACTCGTTGGCGCCTTCTGCGGAAAGGTATGATTTTTTTTATGTCCAGTGAAACTAATGGTCTGATCCTGGTTTTTACCGGCAACGGTAAAGGCAAGACCACCGCGGCCTTGGGAATGGCTTTGCGGGCTTGGGGCCAAGGGATGAAAGTGCTGATGATTCAGTTTATCAAGGGTGGCTGGAAATACGGTGAATTAAAAGCCGCGGAGCAATTGGGTCCCGGTTTTGAAATGCGTCAGATGGGCGAGGGCTTTGTCAAGGACGTTGCGGGCGAAGGGTTGGAGACCCACCTGGTGACGGCGCAAAAGGCGTTGGCAGAAGCCCGACGGGACGTGGGTGGAGCCGGATACGATATGATTATCCTGGATGAAATCAATTACGCCGTACACTACGAACTGGTGGAGCTGGCAGACGTGTTGGAACTCATCCGTTCCAAGCCGCCCGGATTGCACCTGGTGCTTACCGGGCGCAATGCGGCCCCGGAAGTTATGGAATTGGCCGATTTGGTTACCGAGATGAAAGAGATTAAATACCCGTATGCTTCCGGCGTCAAGGCCAGGAAAGGCATTGAGTATTAATACAAAACAATCGTTTATTGTTTGAATAAGCCTATATTGGTGGCCAAAAATTGTAGATATTGAACATAATACCATTAGCCGGCCTATGTTAATATAATTAAAAGTATATTCCAAAAATTAATACAATTGACGGGGGGGATAATATGTACGCTGCAGATCTCAAAAAGAGGGAATAGATTTAAGAAAATTGTTTTGGAATCAGGTATTGATTCAGGCATTAAAGCAAAATTTGTTTATATTCATGAATTAAATACAAACGAAATGGAGGATAACAGAATGAGTGTTATGCTTAATAATAACCCACGAGTCCGCATATCTGACCGATTAGAGCGCCTGCCACACGCACCATACTTGATTTTGTTGGGCGGGTTAGTGCTGATGGCTAACTTTATCGAAAATATTGATATGCACGGACTTGGTTATCTGCTGCCGGTTTTGAGCCAATATTGGCATATGGATCCAAAGATTACAGGATATCTGGGCTCCACTAACTTTATTGGCATGTTTTTCGGCGCTATAACATGTGGCTACCTGGCGGACAGGTTTGGCAGGAAACCGGTACTAATGGCAGCGATGGTCATATGGGGTATTGCCGGTCTTCTGTTTGCAATGTCCTGGTCTGTTCAAGCTGTATTTATATGTCGCTTTATTTTTGGCGTTGGCATGGGAGCACAGGTACCGGTGGCCACATCAATGCTGAGTGAAATGGTTCCTTCCCGTCTGCGCGCTAAATATATCGCATTTTTTATAGCTACGTTGCCTCTTGGCATAGCAGCCAGCGGATTGCTGAATTTCCTATTCTTTCCTTACCTGGGCTGGCGAGGCATGTTCGTACTGGAAGCGCTGTTTGCTTTATGGGTTGTGGTACTGTGGAAGTATTTGCCTGAATCCGCTTTGTGGCTGGAATTTAAAGGCAGATACAGTGAAGCTGATAAATCGATGACGCAACTTGAAAAGGGTATAGAAAAAAACATCGGCAGGACTTTGCCGGCTGTAGAAGCAAAATATTCAGACAATCCCGACCAGGAAATTGACCCGGAAACTGCTAAAAAGTATTCCACGTTTCGTGAACTTTTTTCGCGCCGTTATATTAAAACAACTATTATGTGCACAATTTGGATGTCTACCACGATGATGGCATATTACGGTCTGGGCACCTGGCTGACGTCTTTATTGGTTCTTAAAGGGTTTGTGGTTATTAAATCAATCGGGTACGTATCATTAATAAACCTTGGCGGTATTCCGGCATTTTTCTTGATTAGTTACCTGGTTGAGAAAATAGGTAGAAAATGGCTTATAGTAATAATGGCTGTTTTGACGGCTGTTACGGCATACGTCTATGGTCAATCAACAGTCTATGCCATGGTAATCGCTACCGGACTATTGTATATGTTTTGCCAGCACGGCCTTAATCAGTCTAACCAAGCCTATCTGCCGGAATTGTTTGAAACCCGTTTGCGGGGTAGCGGGGTGGGTTATACATCGGCTTGCGGACGGCTGGGAGCTGCTAGTGGGTCTATTATTATCGGCTATCTATTAGCCAGTTACGGCCCTTCGGCAGTGATGGTATTTGCACTGGCCATTAATTTGCTTAGTGCCGTTACAATAGCTGTGTTAGGCCACGAGACTAAAGGAAAAGTATTTTAAGCAGAACAATTATTTACTGTTTGAATAAGCCTATATTGGCGGCCGAAAATTGTAGAGTTTGAACATGGTGTCCTTAACCGGTCTGTGCTACTATGATTAAAAGTATATTCCAAAAATTAATACGATTAACAGGAGTGATATTATGCACGCCACATATCTCAAAGAAGGGGAAGAGATTAAGGAAGCTATTTTGGAATCAGGCATTAAAGTAAAACCTGTTTATACGCAGGAAGATATTAAACACCTTGATTATAACACTGATTTGGGTAACCCAGGCGTATATCCATATACTCGGGGTATCCATCCGGATATGTTTCGCAAGCGGCCGTGGACAATTCGCCAGTATGCCGGGTTTGGCACACCGGCGGAAAGCAATGAGAGATTTAAATTTCTTATTGCCAATGGCCAAACCGGTCTCAATGTAGCCTTTGATCTTCCTACGCAAATGGGTCTTGATTCCGACGATCCCTTGGCGGAGGGTGAAGTGGGCCGGGTCGGGATGGCGGTAGACACTCTGCGGGACTTTGAGATTGCTTTTAAGGACATCCAACTGGACCGGATTGGCACAAGTCTAACGATCAATGCGGTGGCTTCCGTTGCCCTGGCCATGTACCAGGTTGTAGCGGAGAAGTACGGTTTTCCCTTGGATAAAATTAGCGCTACGCCGCAAAATGATATTTTGAAAGAAATAGTCGGTCGGGGGACGTGGATTTTTCCGGTTGAGCCATCCATTCGTTTAATTGGCGACACCATCGAGTACAGCAGCAAAGTTTTGCCGCGTACCTATCCGGTGAGTGTCAGCGGCTATCACATTCGGGAATCCGGGGCTAATCCGGTCCAGGAAATAGCTTATGCCTTAGAGATTGCGATTACCTATGTCAACCATGTTTTGGAACGGGGACTTGACTGCGACGATTTTGTCAGCCGGATTTCTTTTAATTTAGATATCTATGGCAACTTTTTTGAACAAATTGCTAAATTCCGTGCCGTCCGCCGGTTGTGGGCACGCATAGTTAAGGAACGTTTTGGCGCGAAAAGTCCGCGTTCCATGCAGTTCCGCATGTTGGCCGGTGGCGGGGGATCCGGATTAACCAAACAACAACCGGAGAATAACATTGTCCGGGGAGCATATTATGCTATGATTTCTGCCCTCAGCGGCACCCAAACTCAGGGTCTTTGCAGTTACGATGAGGCCTATACGATACCTTCGGAGAAAGCGGCGCTTATTTCTCTAATGACCAACCATATTCTCATGGAAGAAATGGGTTTAAGAGATACGGCCGATCCTTTGGGTGGTTCGTACTATGTTGAGTCATTGACCAGTCAAATAGAAGAACTGGTCAAGGCGGAAATGCAAAAAGTTGAAGACATGGGCGGAATGGCTTATGCGGTAGATACAGGCTACGTTCAGCGTGAAGTAGCCCGTCAAGCCTATCAGCAGGAAAAAGCCCTGCAAGAAGGCACTATTATTAAGGTGGGCGTCAATAAGTTTGTTGTGGAGGAAGATGAACCTAATATTGAACTGCACCAGTATCAGCCCGAGGTTACCGCGGAACAGATAAACAGAACAAAAGAAATTAAAAGGGAAAGAGATTCCAGAACCGTAGTCCAAACATTAAAGGATGTGGAATCAGCCGCCAAGTCCAAAAGGAATGTGATGCCTTACTTAGTGGAAGCAGTTAAGGCTTATGCAACGATGGGAGAGATGACGGCTGTTTTTAAGGATGTTTACGGTGAATTTAAAGAACCGTCTATTTTCTAAGCATATTTAAGGTGATAATATTTGTTTAGCTTGAAAACTAAAAGTTAAAGGGGTAAGCAAGGTAAGTCATAGACCTTGCTTTCTTCCATTTGTTTTTTGGTCGGTTGCTAAAATATAAGGTATTTCCCATAGCAAACAGAATATGGCATTGGAGATGATATTAGGTTATAATGTAGTGGAGTGATTAAAAATTATGCCTGTGCATGGCGAAGGGAGGGTGCTAAATATGGTTGCTCAATTGGGAGAATATAATCTGAATTTGCCGGCTTGTAAAGATTGCGATGATTTAAATACATTAATGCAAATAAGCGATTTAGTTTCTATCACCGGCGATTTGAACACGGTATTAAAGAAAAGCATTGAACAAATCAATGGTATCATGGGAGTAACCACGGGAGGCGTTTTGCTGTATGATACAAAAATTAATCGATTAGTTTTACAGCGACCTGCGTTTGACATGGATAATGAAAAGTTTATGGGCTATTCCCGGGAGGTGATAAACGAAGAAAAGCCGGGCATGGGGGCCTCGGTTAAGGTCTTTATTACCGGTCAGCCGCATATCTCAAACTACCCTTTAAATGATGCTATAATCAGGCAGGAAATAGTGAATTGTTATAATATTCGGACTTCTCTTACTGTTCCTTTAGTAGTCAATAAAAAATGTTTGGGAGCTCTGCATCTTATTAACGCCCATAAAGGATATTTCAGTCAAGTAGAC
>WQUS01000064.1 GCA_009781965.1 Bacillota bacterium
TTATAAATAATATCGGTTTGTGAAAACCCGGCTTCCCGCAGCCAATGCAATTGTTCAATCATCGTCGAGGGGTTGTCAAAACTAACCCGCTCATAACCTTTTTGAATTTCCTCATTTGGCAGACCGCTGCTTTCCACGTAACGTCGCCAAATAGCCGAAAATTTCTCTTCAATTTCCGGAGCAGGACTCAGAGCTTGGTCAACATTTAAAAACACGCCATTTGCATTTAACCATTGGAAGCACTTAAAAAACAATGCTCTTTTGCTTTGATGCTCTAAATGATGGATCGACAAAGCCGAGATAATAAGGTCGAATTTTTTAACAAAGTTATGTTTTGTATAGTCAGCCACAATAAACTCGAAATTCTCAAGGTTAGCAAAACGCTCCCTGGCAACGGCAAGCATTTTATCGGATAAATCTATTAAAGTAAAATGGGCCTGAGGATATTTCGCTAACAATATTGAAGCAAACAGGCCCGTACCACTGCCAATATCTAATATTTGAGGAGATTGTCCGTCATAATCCAGCATGTTCAGCGGCAAGTGATAATAATCTTCAAAGCAGGGAATAAATAATCTCCTTTGCTGATCATAGTTCGCTGAGATTCTATCAAATTGTTCTTTGATACTCATAATGCACCTCTAAATCTGCTCCTATTTGACCACAATGTTGACCAGTTTGTCCGGCACCGAGATTACTTTAACCACCTGCTTGCCGGCAATCAATAACTTTATGGCTTCCTGGCCCAGGGCCAGTTCCTGCAGTTCGTCCGGTTTGGCGCCGGCAGGCGCCAGCAGGCGCTCCCGCACTTTGCCGTTAATTTGCACCACAATGGTCACTTCATCTTCCTGGATCGCCTCGGGGTCGTAAAGGGGCCAGGGCATCCGGTGCACACTGCCGCCGTGACCGGTTAGCGACCACAATTCCTCTGTTATGTGCGGAGCGAAGGGCGCCAGCAATACCAACAGCGTTTCCACCGCTTCTTTCAGCACGCCGGGATCCCGATCCAGCTCGGGCACTTCTTTATACTGGTACATAGCGTTGAGCAATTCCATGATGGCGCTGACGGCAGTGTTGAAGTTAAACCGGTTGCCCACGTCCTCAGTCACCCGCTTAATCACCACGTGGGTCATCCGGCGCATTTCCCCGTTGACCCCGGGCATTTTGCCAGAGGCAGGCAGCGGCAGTCCGGCCAGAGAATCACTCAACGGCGCCACCAGCCGCCAGACCCGGTTTAAAAACCGGTAACAGCCTTCCACTCCCTGGTCGCTCCATTCCAAATCCCGTTCCGGCGGCGCGGCGAACAGGATGAACAGCCGCGCCGTGTCGGCGCCGTAAGCAGCCACAATATCTTCGGGGCTTACCACGTTACCCTTGGACTTGCTCATTTTGGAGCCATCCTTCAGCACCATACCCTGGGTTAAAAGGTTGGTGAAAGGCTCTTCGTTAGCCACCAAACCGGCGTCGCAAAGCACCTTGGTAAAAAACCGGCTGTACAAAAGGTGTAAAATAGCGTGTTCCACCCCGCCGATATATTGATCCACCGGCAGCCAGTAACGCACGGAAGCCGGATCCCAGGGCTGCTCAGTGTCCCGGGGGCTGGTGTAGCGGTAATAGTACCAGGAAGAACACATAAAAGTATCCATGGTGTCGGTTTCCCGCCGGGCCGGGCCGCCGCAAGCGGGGCAAACGGTATTGACGAAGCCGGCCTGGTCCTCCAGGGGCGAACGGCCGGTAGGAGTAAAGGCTACGTCCATAGGCAGCATGACCGGCAAGTCCGCATCCGGAACCGGTACGATACCGCATTGTTCGCAGTAAATAATCGGGATCGGCGCGCCCCAATAGCGCTGCCGGGAGATGAGCCAATCCCGCAGCCGGTAATTAACCAAACCGCGCCCCCATCCCTTTTCTTCCAGATACCTGATTACCGCGGCGATCCCTTCCGAGTCCGGCATACCGTTAAAAGAACCGGAATTGACCATCAACCCAGCTCCGACATAAGCCTCGGTCATGGTATCGGGATTAAGTTCCGCCCCGGCCGGCTGAATCACTACCCGCATGGGCAGGTCATACTTGCGGGCAAACTCAAAGTCCCGCTGATCGTGGGCGGGCACGGCCATCACCGCTCCGGTGCCGTATTCCATCAGCACGTAGTTGGCCGCCATAATCGGCACTTTCTCTCCGTTTACCGGATTGATACCATAAGCCCCGGTGAAGAGGCCTATTTTTTCGGTTTCCGTCGCCGTACGGGCCAAATCGCTCTGGCCGCGGACACTGAGGGCCAAAGCCCTGACCGCCGCAGCCTGGGGCTTACCGGCGATCAGCTTTTCCACCAACGGATGTTCGGGAGCCAGCGCCATATAAGTAACGCCGAATAAGGTATCCGGGCGGGTGGTGAAAACAGTCATACTTTCCTCCAGCCCGTCGATGGTAAATGTAATTTCCGCTCCTTCGCTGCGGCCAATCCAGTTATCTTGCATAATCTTCACTTTATCCGGCCAGCCGGGCAGCTTGTCCAAATCTTTCAAGAGCCGGTCGGCGTAAGCGGTGATTTTTAAAAACCATTGTTCCAGCTCCCGTTTCTCCACCGCGGTCTTACAGCGTTCACAGCCGCCGTCTTTCACCTGTTCATTGGCCAGCACCGTGGCGCAGGACGGGCACCAGTTAACCGCCGCTTTTTTCTTATAAGCCAGGCCCCGTTTATATAACAGCAAAAACAGCCACTGAGTCCATTGATAATAGCCCGGGTGGCAAGTGGCCACTTCGCGGTCCCAGTCGTAGCTAATACCCAATTGTTTAAGCTGCTCCCGCATGGCGGCTATATTCTCGTAGGTCCATTGAGCCGGATGTACGGCGCCATATTTAATGGCGGCGTTTTCCGCCGGCAGGCCGAAAGCGTCCCAACCCATGGGATGCAGCACATTAAAGCCCTGCATGGCTTTATAGCGGGCCACCACGTCCCCGATGGAATAATTGCGCACATGGCCCATGTGCAGTTTGCCTGAAGGATAGGGGAACATTTCCAAGCAATAATACTTGGGTTTGCCGCCGCCGTCGGGCGCCGTATAAAGGTTTTGCTCCGCCCACCTGGCCTGCCATTTGGGTTCAATGGTTTTAAAATCGTAACGTTCTTTCATTTCATCCTCCAGCAGATCCTATTATTTATTGGCCAAGCGCAACATTGGAAGATTCGTTTTGTATTTCTAAACAGGCCTGCTCAAAACCGGACAAAATAAAGATAGCCGCCAACTCACAATAGCACGCAAACTCCCTCTTGAGAAAGGGGAGCATTAATAACGCCAGATCAACTGCTTTTTTGGCAATCTTCTCTTTGCCCAGATAATTAAAATCTTCGCAAATACATTTTTTGATCAGGTCAATGTGCTTGGCATACCATAGCTTAAACTTATTTTTTATCTCTTCCAGCGACGGAATAGCAACAGTAAGTTCTCCCGCTTCCGTGTCCAGGTCGTTTAACACCATTTTTTTATACCAATTATTAAAAGCTAATTCAGGATGCTTAAAATACAGCTTAATTAATTGCTCCTCTTCCATTTGCTCATTGGCCATAAAAAGTCTCCTTACCGATATAATTTATCAAATATGGTCCGTCTTTACTATATTCTTTACTATATTATGTAGTCCGCTTCTTTTGGTGTCATTTTTTCCGCCATAGTTTTGGGACGACGCGGCTCAAATTTGGAGCAATCGACGACTTCGGCATCCCCCCACAGATGTTCCAGGTTATAAAAACGACGTTCCTCCTCATGGAAGATGTGCGCTACCACCGAGCCAAAATCAAGCAGTATCCAGCGTCCCGCCTGCAAACCTTCCTTACGCGCCCGGTCAAAGCCGCGTTTAAGCATGTTTTCTTCAATTGCTTCCGCAATAGACCGGGCATGCACAGGCGAACGGCTGCTGCAGATCACAAAATAATCTGCCACAATAGAAACTCCGCCAATGTTCAGCACGATAATATCGATTGCCTTTTTATCCTCCGCCGCCTCAACAGCCACCTGTACCATAACTTGCGGATTAATAGTCAAAAAGCGAATACCCCCTGTTTTTTAAAATTTATTACCAAAAGGTCGAATTTTTAACTAAAGAGTCACTGCTGTTATAAATATTCTCGCGCCGCGCTAAAGCTCCTGCCCGGCCATCAAATTTTCCCGACTGACCGGTCAAGGAGCAGCCTGTTCCGGGCCTCGATCATCTGCGGATGTACCGGATCACCAATACTAAGCGCATAGCTGACAGACAGGTCATAACATTGCAGCAGCGCCAAACCAAGCTGTTGGTGCGCCAAATCCCATAGCTTAGCGGCTTCCTGCACCTGGCGCCCTGGTTCAATTTTATCAGCAACAAAAAGAATCTGATCCAATAAGGTCATTTGCTCATCACCCAGAGTATGCACGGAAACCGCCCGCAGCACCGCCTCATCGGCAATGCCGAAGTCCCTGCGCAGCAAACAGGCGCCCACCGGCGCGTGCAACAGCATCGGCAAAGCCAAATCCACCTCATGCAACGACAGCTTAAACTCCCGGGCCATGGTCAACAGCGTTTCCCCGGACAGAGACCTGGCACAGTCATGCAACAAACCGGCCAAAGCCGCCTGCCTGGCGTTAACGCCGTGGATGGCGGCCAATTGCACGGCCGTATCCATCACCCGCAGGGAATGCTCAAACCGCTTAGCGCTGAGCATCTCCTTTAGCCGTTGACGATAAAAAGCCAATGTCAATTATATCTTCCCCCTGATACAATACATAGCATAGAAGAAAAACCTCCCGTGCAAAAGGAGGTTTATCCGCAGCATACTTTATTCTCTACCCTGAGCTTCATTAACGGTAATTACTCTGCCGCCAAGCTCAGTACCGTTTAATCCTTCAATCATCCCGTCGGCGTCTTCATCCCTAACTTCCACAAAACCGAAGCCACGGGAGCGCCCCGTCTGCCTATCGGTAATAATGCGGCTGTCCAGAACTTCGCCAAATCTGGAAAACGCCTCGGCCAAGTCATCAGCCTTGGTAGCCCAAGGGAGATTACCCACATAAAGTGTACGCGCCACTAAATCACCTCTTTTCCAATGATACTGTTTCCTTGTTACAGCGTTAATTTGTCAGTATTATTTACAAAAGCAAACTGCCTATGCAAACAACACTGCTATAGAATAATTACCAGCCCGTTAGAATTTATACAATCCATGCCGGTAAAGATACTCTTCCGTCGCTTCAGGCAACAGATATTTAATCGGCCTGCCTTCCCCCACCCGTCGCCTGATATCCGTGGAAGATATGGCCAGGGCCGGTACTTCCATCGTCTTAATGCGGCTGGAATATGCCCGGTCAAGATGAGCCAGTTTCCGGCCCAGGCTTTCCAATTGGAAACCGGGGCGGGTAGCCGCCACAAAAACACATTTCTGTAATAGTTCTTCGACCTTTTTCCAAGTTAATATTTCCAAAACCGCATCGGCGCCAGTAATAAAATAAATTTCCCAGCCCTCATATTCTTTCCCAATCGAACGCACCGTATCAATAGCATATGATGGACCACTGCGCTTGATCTCCACATCGGACACAGTGAAGTGGTGATTTGATCCAACCGCCAGCCTGGTCATTGCCAGACGGTGGGAGGAATGAGAAATATTTTTTCTGGCTTTATGCGGCGGAATGCCGGCCGGTATAAAAACCACTTGCTCCATATTGAACTGGAAACGCGCTTCCTCAGCCGTTACCAGATGACCGTAATGAATGGGATCAAAGGTCCCGCCCATTAAGCCAATCTTTCCCGTCATCTAATAAACCCCATTTGCTATTTTAACACTTCGGCCCCAGGTGTGGCAAGCAAATTTCCTTGTACCGAAGCCGGATTATTCCAACAGGTTACTGGTCAGACCCTGCGTTTGTTATTACCCGTAGCCCAGGCCCGTAAAGTTATTAACCGTAAGCGATTTCTCGAAGAGTATGAGCGCACGGTTAATAACTTTACGGGCAGGCTTGATGCTGTACAGTAGCGTGTGACCAGTAACTCCAACAGAGTTACTGGTCGCACCTCATATTATCATCGTCACAACTCACACCGGGTCTGAATCTGAAATATATTATAAATACACAGATCTTAATTAAAGGAGATTATTAACATGCCTACAGTATCCGGCCGACTTCTGTTTGACAGAGAAAGAACAAACTCGGCAACCGGCCTGGCGGGAATTGCAAATGTGTCCATTGTTTTGCGGAATACGGTCACAGGGGCTATGCTTGCTGTTCTCACAGACGCCAACGGGAACTATTCCTTTACCAATGTGCCAAACGGCAGCTATGAACTTGTGGAGTCATACGGCACACCCGCAGTCCCCACACCGGGAAACTTTGCCAACGCCACAGTAGGTCCCCCGGCAATCAGCGTATCTCCGCCCATCAGCTTTGCGCCCAATCCGCCGCCCGGCGCTACCAATCTCGATAGCATCAACCGGAGTGCCTTTCCGGTAACTGTATCTGGCTCCAATTTGACCCAGAACTTTTTAAACGGACCGGTAACCTACACGCCCATCACAAATATATTAGACAGTAACGCCATTATTGAACCTGAAAATCTAATCGTGCTGGCGGATACCGGTACTTTTGGCTCCTTTCTTCCCGGAACGAACGCCAACACCGGCGCCTCGCCGAACCCGTATCCCGATATCGGGTCCGAATTCGTCTATGTGCTGCCTAATTCCGCAGTGGTTACTCCAAATGACGGGGAATATACCATTCAAAACATCATGAATAACGCCCGCAGCAATGTTGCCGGCGCCTGGTGGCGCATCGCCGATCATACCACAGGCAATGAAACCGGCAGAATGATGGTGATCAACGGAGCCAATCCCGGCGCGATATTTTTTCAAGAAATGGTAACTGTTAAACCTAATACCAATTACCTGCTCAGTTCCTGGATTTTGAATTTAGCCAAACGCGCGGACTTAGCCAATCCGCAGCTGGGGATCCGGGTCCTTGACGCTAACGGGGATGTTTTATTCAGCGAAACACTAACTCAACTTATACCCACAAACTTAAATAATCCGGAATGGATACAGCTTGGCGAAATCATCAATTCGCAAAACAACGGCTCGCTAACTTTCCAGTTTACCAGTATGGGACCAGCGGCCACCGGCAACGATTACGCCATTGACGATATTGCCCTCAATGAAATTGAGATACCTGCTTATGACCCGGTAAAAACAGCCGACGTTGCCAGTTTATACATCGGTGATACGGTTAATTACACGGTGACCTTGGCCAACACCGGCGACGTCAGCCCGTTAACCGGCATAACGTTCAGTGATCTATTGCCGAACGGACTTGCCTTTGTCCCCGGCAGCGTTTTTGTCAACGGAGTCAATAACCCCACGGCTAACCCAAATAGCGGCTTTACCGCGC
>WQUS01000065.1 GCA_009781965.1 Bacillota bacterium
TTTGCGGCAAAAACGCCGCAAATTATGCTCATAACGTGAAAATCGCTACGCGATTTCAGCCGCTAAAGCGGCTGGTTCGACTTCGTCGAACTCACGTTAAGATAAGCAACTCAAAATTTCACGCAAGCAACGATCCCATGCCAAATACTAATGTAGGAAGCGGGCAAAAGGCAAATAAGTGATAGGCAGTTTTGTGGTATCATTAAGGCAATAAATTATAGTGAAATGACTTTTGAAGCATAAACAAAACACAAGGCCATTTTTTAATTTTTTATTTTCACGTTTACAAACTATGATATTATCGCTCTTTATTAAATTATGTAAGAATATCGGAGAGCCGGGAGAGCAATATGGACAGTTGTTTATCCCGTTAAGTCCAGATGCAAAACGGTGTTCACTTGCAAATAAAATTCATAAAGGGGTAATTTTTATGGCAATATCAACAGCGAACTACAAAAGCGCAATTGATGGGCTTAACGTTGCAACTAATTCTAAGTATCAGCCAAGCACTAGCGGCACGACTTATTGCAATGTTTTTGCGAATGACGTCATGAACGGCTACGGATATCCTTTACCAGCAAACGGCTCAGGCAATTGCGCTGCGATCTTTGACGGTTTATACGGCAATGTAGACGCGCACTGGAAATCCGTCAGCTATACAGATGCTCAGGCAAGAGCAAATAGCGGCTATCCTACGGTTGGCATAACGTCAGGACGTGCTTCTAAATCGCCGGATACGACAATGCCGGAACATATTGTGGTAATCTATCCTAGCGGACATACACCGACAAGCATTGCGGACATGGATATGTCGATGGCCGGTTACCAATGTTTTAACAATACCAAACTATCCTACGCTTGGACAAGTACCGATCAAGCGAAGGTGAAGTTCTATTCGTACAATTAATTCTTATTCGCCGGTAATGTATGAACCCACAGATTGAGGATCAACATCAACTAAGGACGAGCTCATATCTTTCTGTATTTGGCTTCACAAATAGTACGAAATCCACTGATAGCAACTAAATATGAGAAATACTTAATTCAGCATGGCTATCAGGCTTGTTCACCTTGCCCCCACATTATGTGGGGGCTTTTCCTTTTTAAGGTTTTATCCAATACCATAAATTAATATTAATCAGCAAAATACATTGAAACAAAGGTGCCAGAATCGCTCATGTCAGCTTTCCAAATCCCACCGAGCCCGTGGGCTATTGTGTAAAAATATATGGAATCGGTATTTGGATCGACCAGCGCAATATACGGCCCCTGGAACATTTCATAACGACCAATTTTTCCTATATAATAGGCATTGCTTATCGCATTTTCAATTTGTGTAAAAGCTGAGCTATTAGGGCTTGTCGCCTTCAAGTTCCCATCATCAACTGTGCCCAAATTATTTTTTAAGTTATTCAGACCTTCTTCCATTTGCCCTTTAAGCCATGAAAGGGTTTCACCAGTGGTCTTATTATTATCAGTATTTACTGGGCCATCAATCCACACTATCGGGTTATAAGCCAGTCCTTTGTTAGCATTCTTGTCACCGACAGCAATTAAGTATTCGCTGCTTGTGCTTGAACCTGCGGGCAAGTACCCGACGGATTTATTCAGGTAGTCGCTGACGAAGCGCACCGGGACATAGGTACGGTCGCCGTCAATTATTGGAGCCACTTCAAGCGTGACAGTTTTGCCGTTTACGGTAGCTTCTGTTTTACCTATTGTCATTGTAATGCTATTGGTTCCGTCAGCAATCTTGACAGTTTGCGTCGGGCCGTCCCATGTAACATTGGCCCCGAAAGCCTCTGTAGCCGTCCTTATCGGTATCAGGGAGCGGTTATCTCTTATAATAACCCTCGCGTTTGTAAACTGCCCGTTCACCATCAGTAGGGTATCTCCGGGCGCGGCATCTTTGTCGCCGTCCGCAAAGGTATAGATATAGTGGTCGGAAAGGCCAGAATCATCTATTTTCCCGGACGCCTGATAGGTAGGGGCAGTAATGGAAATATTTTTATCTGGCTGCGCGTCTGCTGCGTGCACATATGTATAGGCAAGGTTACGGAGTTTGAAATAGTTATTGCCGTTGATGTTATAAGCGTCGAAAGCCACGCTTTTACCGTTTATCAACACCGTGGAAGCTGTCGGTTGTGCCGTTACCGTATTCCCCGCGTGAACGGAAATAGGTAAACAAACAGCGGTTAAGCAAGCAGCCAGCGATATTGCTATAATTCGTCTAAGAAACTGGTTTTTCAAAATAATCTTTCCTCTCTAAATTGGATTGACAAAATGAAGTCTATATTTTAATTGGAGCGTTCGTTCTTTACTGCGCCAGAACGCCCCATGTCTTTCCACCATCGGTTGTTTTGGCGATATAGGCCCCGCAACCGTGGTCGCCGCTAAACGCGTAACCAACATTCGCGGATGTGAAAATAACGTCGTCACAGTCGCATTGACCGTATTGGCCCGGACTAATGTACATGCTGCTAAAAGTTTTGCCGCCGTCCGTT
>WQUS01000066.1 GCA_009781965.1 Bacillota bacterium
GGCGGCCTGGGCGATATTATCGGCGGTCTGGGCGGTGTGATCACCTGACTGCCGCCAGAGACTGTAACCCTGGTTTGCACAAACCGGTTGCTCAGTTGTACTGCCATATTCTCAGCCCGGATGGTATAGCTGCCTTGGCCCACGAAATTACCCCGCCTGTCACGCAGATCCCAAACAGCTCTGTAAAGCCGGCATTCACCTGGGCCGAGTCTCTCAATGCCGGGAGTCCGGTTAAACAGCCGTCCGTCTGACCAGCGCCAAACCGTCCTGCCACCATCCAGCACAGTGATGTCAAAACGCTGACTGCTGTTGTAATTCAAGGTAATGGTCCTTGCAGTTGTGTTGCAGGTGGTAAAAGATATTCGCATCTGATCGCCGCGCCGGTAGATCCGGCGATCGGTGGTCAGGTTATAACGCAAGCCGTTAACCGTAGTACCGGCAAAAATACCGCCGCTGGACTGCTGCTGGCGCATAAACTGCTGAACATCATCATATTTTTCCATAGCTATCCTCCTCATCAAAATATATCCCAATTTATGCGCCGAAAGGTAATAAAGTGCTTCAATAGGTAAAAAAGTGCTTCAATAGTATTTCAATCGAAAATGGATCTAATTTAATGAACCGTTAATAAAATAGTAATTGTTAGGTAATGATTAAAGGCTAAAATGTGAAGAATAAATTAATAAAATATAAGAGGTGAAAAATATGGACAAGTATGTATGTTCGATCTGCGGTTACGTTTACGATCCGGCAGAAGGAGCCGATGATATTCCTCCGGGAACCCCGTTTGAACAATTACCGGACGATTGGGTATGTCCGCTGTGCGGCGCCGGTAAAGATCAATTCGAAAAAGAGTAACCTGACAAGGAGGAATTGGGATGGCCTGGGATATCACCAAATTCAACGGTGAGGAAATTGTCCGCTTAGCGGTGGGGATAGAAAAAGAGGGACAAAAGTTCTATGAACTTGCCGCCGCCCGAGTGGAAGATGATGAGGTTAAGAAAATTTTTCAGTTGCTGGCCGGGGAAGAAAAGCAGCATATCATCGACTTTGAAGGTTTGGGCGCCAAACTGCCCAAAGAATTTACGCCCAATGAAAGTTATGTGGGCGAGTACGGCGATTATATCAAAACGTTAATTGACAACCATATCTTCAATAATAATAATGTGGAAAAACTTGTGCCCAGCGTCAGCGTGGCCAGAGAAGCTCTGGCCGTGGCTTTCCGCTTTGAAAAAGACTCCATCCTGATTTTTCAAGAGCTGTACAACCTGGTAGATGACAGCGGCAAAGAAGTATTGGCCAAGTTGATTAACCAGGAGAAGCAACACATCAAGAAACTGGCCACCGGTTTTATTCCTAATAATTAACCTTTTCGTAACAAACCAATCAACAGTTGGTTATAAAGCCGTTTTGACGCTTGGCGCCGGACGGCTTTTATTTTTTAATTCTACCAGCCGCGGTCCGGAAGCCCGCCTAATGTTTCTCTGCCGCAGGGGATATTGGTCAGGTCCACCAGAATAACATCAATACCTATTTTTTTGATCTTTGGCCAGGGCACCACTACCTCTTCCTCCCGGCCCAGGAAACCGATCAACCGGCCGCCATTGTGACCGGGCAGAATAATGGCGTTAATCCGTCCTTCATCAAGATCAATATCAATATCTTTGATCGGGCCCAAACGGCGTCCGTCAACCACGTTAATCACTTCCCGCATGCGCAGGTCGGAAATTCTAACCACAATAAAGCACCTCCCATATATTATATGAAAGGCGCTTTTGATTCTGAACTTGAATTATATCCGTCGGGCTGATACAGATTATCACTGTTATAAGCCCGTACCAGCGGTTCGGCCAATAGCAGCGACGACGCCAGCAAAAAAATCACGGCGGCTTCCCCGAGACGCATACCGCCACCTCCCGAAGTACTCACATATGTTTGCGCATGTGACTGAGGGCCGACTTTTCCAGCCGGGATACCTGAGCCTGTGAAATGCCTATTTCGTCGGCCACTTCCATTTGCGTTTTGCCTTCAAAAAAACGCAAAGTCAAAATCAGTTTCTCACGGTCGCTTAACCTGCGCATAGCATCCCGGATGGCGATACCCTCCAGCCAGTTGAGGTCCAGATTTTTGTCGTCGCCGATTTGATCCATGACAAAAATAGGGTCCCCGCCGTCATGGTAAATAGGCTCGAACAAGGATATGGGTTCCTGAATGGCGTCCAAAGCAAACACAATCTCTTCCCTGGGCAACTTAAGCTCAGTGGCGATTTCGTTAACGGAAGGCTCGCGCGAATGCTTGTTAACCAAGCTGTCACGCACCTGCAGCGCTTTATAGGCCACATCACGCAGGGACCGGCTCACCCGAATGGGGTTATTGTCCCGCAGGTAACGTCTGATTTCGCCGATAATCATGGGCACCGCGTAAGTGGAAAATTTAACGTTCTGGGAAAGATCGAAATTATCAATAGCTTTCATCAAACCAATGCAGCCTACTTGGAAGA
>WQUS01000067.1 GCA_009781965.1 Bacillota bacterium
TAAAGGTTTCCAGGATTTCGCCGCTGTCCTCCTGGTAATTGACAGTCAGGTATATTTTGCCGCAGCCGGTATCCAGTCGGTGGGTGATGCCGTGGGCGGAGGTGGGCCGGGGCAAAATCTCACCGCGCCGCAGTTCGCCGGGGGCGCGCTGCTTGTCCTTTTGCCCTACGGTAATCGTTCCTTCTTTGCAGCCGTCGCGAAATACGGTAATCCCTTTTAGATTTAGAGTATAAGCCAGACGGTAACAGTGGTCTATCGTATCCGGCGTGGCGGTGAAGGGCAGATTGATGGTTTTGCTTACCGCGTTGTCCACATACTTTTGTACTTCGGCCTGCATCAGGATGTGGTCTTCATAGTTAATATCCTGGGCGCCCTTGAAGATCCCGGCGATGTGCTCCGGAATCCCGGGAATGTTCTGGCAGGTGCCGTACTTGGCTACTTCGGACAGTACTTCCTGGGGCACGCCATATTTTTGGCAGGCCTCCAGGAACAGCGGTGAAAAAACCTCGAAATCTCCGGCCACGTTGGTTTTTTTAACGTAAGCCACCGCAAAAATAGGCTCAATGCCGTAACCTTCGCAGCCCGCCATGGCGGTAACGCTGCCGGTGGGGGCAATGGTAATGCAGGCGGCGTTGCGGCGTTTTTCCTGCGGGTAAAAGATGCTGTTTTCCCAATCCGGGAAGCAGCCTTTTTCATCGGCCAGGGACTGGGACGCCTCATGGGCTGACTGTTGCATGAATTGGGTAATCTCGCCGGCAAATTCCCGGCCTTCCGCTGTATCGTAGGCTAAGCCGGCTTTGATCAGGGCATCGTGCAGACCGGTGAAGCCAAGGCCAATTTTGCGGGTAGCCTTGGTTGATGTTTCGATGATTTGCAGCGGGTATTGAGCGGCGTCGATGAGATTATCCAAAAAACGGACTGCGGTATGTACTGTATCCCGAAACAGATTCCGGTTTAATTTGCCTTGCCGGGTCATCATCCGGGCCAGGTTAATGCTGCCCAGCAAACAGGATTCACCGGGGCTGAGCGGCTGTTCACCACATGGATTAGTGCAGTTAAACACCTTCGCCGGCACCGGGTTGTGCTCTTGCAGCCGATCGATAAAAATAATGCCCGGATCGCCGCAAATGTGCGCGGCCATGGTGATCTGTTCCCACAGCGCAGCGGCTTTAACGGTTTCATAGACTAATCCGTTAAAGACCAATTCCCAGTCGGCGTCGGCCTCCAGGGCGGCCATAAAACGGTTGGTGACTCCTACCGATAAATTGAAGTTGGTCAGTCCGCCTTCCGACTTGGCGTTGATAAAGTTGATAATTTCCGGGTGATCTATGTTCAGGATGCCCATGGAAGCGCCTCTGCGGACGCCGCCCTGCATCACCATATTGGAGGAGGCGTCATACAGCTTGATAAGCTCCACTACACCGGAGGCTTTGCCCTTGGTAGAATTAACCAGCGAACCTTGGGGCCGGATGTTGCTGAAGTTGTAGCCTACGCCGCCGCCGGATTTGAAGACCATGGCGGTATCCCTCAGTGTTTGGTACATTGATTCCAGACTGTCTTCAACATCCAGTACAAAGCAGGCTCCCGGCTGCCAGGCCCGGTCGTTTTTGCCCATGTTAGCCCAGATCGGGGTGGAGGGGATAAATTTTAAACTGCCAATGGCGTCGACAAACTTTTCTTTCCAGTGCTGGCGGTTTTCCTGTTCTATGTCTGCCGCTGTGTCCGCCAGCCGGCGGACGGCTTCCGTAAATGTTTCGATGACGTCGCCTTTTTCATCCCGACTGGCGTAGCGCGCGTCAAATACCTTCTGGCCGTTATCGGTCAATTTCATTGTGGCAAACTCCTTGTTGGTAGCAAAATAGACCGACAAAAAGTCAGTCCACAAAACCTTCTACAAATAAATAGTATATCCTGCAACGTATGAAGATGAACCTACTGTGACCGATCTATCCGGAATCTGCCTGAGGATGCATGTGTGGCGGACATTTCGCTTTTTAAAACCAAGCGTAAAAAATTATTAATATTTTGTATTTGAGTTTTGTAAACAGAGCCCACAGTTGTGTTATGATGTAAATAGAATCTCGCATCAGGGGATAATTGGGAGTATAATGAGGGAGTAATTATAATGCTAGAAGGGAGCTGTAGGTAATGAGAAAATATTTGCTTGCCGCGGACGGTTCCGAAGGCTCAATGAAGGCGGCGTATTTTTTGCTGGATTTGGTCCGGGATATTAATGAATATGAGATTACCGTCGTCTATGTGAATAACATCAAAAAAGAAATTTACAATTATCCGTTGCTTACTTACACACCGGGCACGGAAGAAATGATTCAGAAACAGTCCGAGGAGATCGTTGATGAAACTGCGGCGATTTTAGAAAACGAAGGCGTTCGGGTGAACAAGGTGATTTTGGATGGTGATCCGGCCCAGGAGATTTCCCGCTATGCCGAGGAGCTCGGCGTAAACCAAATTGTTATGGGTACCAGAGGTTTGAGTAATATTAGAGGGCTGGTTGTGGGTAGCGTGGGACAAAGGGTGATCCATCTGGCTAATAATCCGGTTACGTTGGTCAAACAACTAAAATCCTGAACAAGTTTTTTGACATTTTTTTCGAACACTCTTTTGCACACTTTAATGATCATGCAAGAAGGAAGTGGGTATAATGAGAAAATTTTTGCTTGCCACAGACGGTTCCGAAGGCTCAAACAAAGCGGCGTACTTTTTGCTGGATTTGGTCCGGGAGATTGGTGAGTTTGAAATTACCGTGATCCACGCGATTAATATTAGGAAAGAAATTTACAATTATCCGATGCTTATCGACGTACCGGAAGCAGAAAAAATTATCCAGCAACAGGCCGGGGAGCTTATTGATGAAACTGCGTTGATTTTCGAAAATGAAGGTATCCAAGTCAAAAAGCTGGCGCTGGATGGCGATCCGGGTCATGAAATTGTCAAATACGCCAAACAAAATGACATGAATCAAATTATTATGGGTACCAGGGGTTTAGGCAATATCACCGGGCTGGTTTTGGGCAGCGTGAGTCAAAAAGTGATTCACCTGGCTGCTAACCCGGTTACCTTGGTCAGAAGTTAGTGTTTTAACGTGGGTTTTAATTTATAAAGCGGGGGTTTGGCGTATGGGAGAATCAAATGGGCAAGCTAAACAGGAGGCGACCCGGACAGCACCGGAAGAAAAGTTTAAAACTTATTTGTGTAAAATGAAAGGGGGCAGCGGTAAAAATATGCCCGCCATGTCCCTAGTGGGCCTTTTGGTGACCGCTTTGGGCAGTCTCCTCGGTATTGGCTTGGTAACGATGCTTTCTTACTATTACAAACTGCCGCTTTTATTGCCTTCCTTTGGGGCGTCGGCTGTATTGTTATACGCCGCCCATGGCGTACCCATGGCCCAGCCCAGGAACGTCATCGGCGGCCATGTGGTTTCGGCTTTGGCGGGGGTCATTGTATTCCAGTTAATGGGCAACGCCTGGTGGGCGGTTACCCTGGGTGTTACGCTGGCCATTCTGGCCATGATTGTGACCTATACGCTGCATCCGCCCGGCGGAGCCACGGCTTTTATGGCTGTATTCAACGGGCAGGGTTTCGGCTTTATTCTTTCCCCGGTTGCTTTGGGCGCTTTGTGTCTGGTGCTGGTGGCCGTACTGGTCAATAACCTATCCAAGGAGCGTACATACCCGTACTATTGGTTCTAATGGACCGACGGGTTGTTTATTGTAAATCCAGCGTAAAAACGAGGTGTTTTTATGGGTGCGGAAAGATCACCTTGGGAAAGGGCCGTTGAATTCCACGGTCACAGCTGCCCCGGATTGGCGATTGGCTGCCGGGTGGCCGAAATAGCTATGCGGCGGCTGCGGGAAGCAAGGTCCGCCGATGAGGAACTGGTGGCGGTGGTGGAAAACGACGCCTGCGGCGTTGATGCGGTGATGCTGCTGACCGGATGCACTTTGGGCAAGGGCAACTTAATCTACCGGGATTTAGGCAAACAGGTTTATACTTTCGGTAGCCGGAACGGCGGCAGAGCGTTGCGGATTGCGGTAAAAAGCACTGGCCCGCCGGATCCCGAAGTTGCCGCGTTGCGCCAAAAAGTATCCGACAAAACAGCCGGTCCGGCTGAACAGGCTAAATTCCAGCTGCTGCAGAGCCGGCGCATTGAGGAAATACTGCACATGCCCGAGGAAGATTTCTGCACCGTCCGGGAGGTTGATTTCCACTTTCCTTCCAAGGCCCGGCTATTCCCCTCGGTGGAGTGTTCCCGCTGCGGGGAAAAAGTTATGGAACCCCGGGCCAGAATGCGGGAAGGGGCGATTGTTTGCCTGGATTGCTTTGATGATTACAGCCGGGGCTGGTAAGAGAAGAATGAAAGGTGGTTTGCATGGACAAAAAAAGTGTGATGACAGAAGCGAAGGAAAGATGCGTCAAGTTTATCCGTCTGCAGTTTACCGATATCCTGGGGGTTATGAAAAACGTAGCCATTACCGTGGAACAGCTGGAAAAGGCTTTGGACGGGGAGCTAATGTTTGACGGTTCTTCTATTTATGGTTTTACCAGGATTGAAGAATCGGACATGTACCTGCGTCCGGATCCCGATACTTTTGTGGTGCTCCCGTGGCGGTCCCAGGAAGTCGGCGTAGCCAGGCTGATGTGCGATATCTATAATCCCGACGGCAGCCCTTTTGCCGGCTGTCCCAGGCTGGCCTTGAAACACGCTTTAACTAAAGCCGCCGAGTTGGGTTACAATATGCAAGTGGGACCGGAACTGGAATTTTTCCTGTTCAAACTGGATGAAAACGGCGTGCCCACCCTGCAGACCCATGATAACGCCGGTTACTTTGACCTTTCTCCGGTGGATTTTGGCGAGCAGGCCCGCAGTGAAATTGTGATTACCCTGGAGCAAATGGGTTTTGAAATTGAGGCCTCGCACCATGAGGTGGCCCCGGGGCAGCACGAAATTGACTTTAAATATTCCGATGCTTTGAATACGGCGGATAAGATCATGACCTTTAAGTTTGTGGTGCGGACTATCGCCCAGCAACACGGATTGCACGCTACCTTCATGCCCAAGCCTGTTTTCGGCATTAACGGCAGTGGTATGCATGTCAACCAATCGCTGTTTAAAGGCGCTCAAAACGCTTTTTTCGATCCTGCGGGCGAGATGGAGCTTAGCCAAGAGGCCTTTTATTATATCGGCGGCTTGCTGAAGCATGCCCGGGCCATCGCCGCTGTCACCAATCCGATTGTCAACTCCTATAAGCGTTTGGTGCCCGGTTACGAAGCGCCGGTATATTTGGCTTGGAGCGGCAGCAATCGCAGCCCGTTGATCCGTATTCCGGTCAAGCGTGGCTCCAGTACCCGGGTTGAACTGCGTAATCCGGATCCCTCCTGTAATCCATATCTGGCTTTGACCGCTTGCCTGACAGCCGGTTTGGACGGCGTGAAAAACAAAATTGCGCCGCCGCCGGCTTGTGACAGAAACATTTATGAAATGACTCAAGCCGAGCTGGATGAACTGGGCATTGATTCCTTGCCCACCAGTCTGCGGGAGGCTTATGTGGAGCTGGGCCGGGATGCGGTAATCAGAGAAGCCCTTGGCGCGCACATTTTTGAGAAGCTGCTGGAAGCTAAGATGAAGGAATGGGACGACTATCGCACCAAGGTGCACCAGTGGGAAGTTGATCAGTATTTATCTATGTTCTAAAAAAAGAACAATCTTTTTATATATAGAATAAAAAGATTGCGAAAGGGACGCCTGAACATGATGATCAAATTAGGAATATTTTGCGGCGGCCGTTCAGATGAGCATGAAGTATCCGTTCTTTCGGCAGGCTCGGTAATTGAAGCGATCAATAAAGCGAAATATGAAATAGCGGTTGTTTACATTACCAGGGATGGCTATTGGTACGCGACAAAACAACTTGACTGCCCCATCAGCCAGTTGCCTGAGTCGGGCGAACCTGTCCAGCCCAGTTTCAAGCCGGGCCAAAGTGGTTTATTAACGCTTGACCAGGGTGAATTCTGGCCCTTGGATGTCGTTTTCCCTTTGCTGCACGGGCCTTACGGTGAAGACGGCAGATTGCAGGGGTTGCTGGATTGGTGTAACTTGCCTTATATCGGCTCGGATGTCGCCGCTTCCGCCTTAGGAATGAATAAACACCTGTCGAAAATAATTTTTGCCCAAAATAGACTGCCCCAGGTGGATTATTTGGTTGGTTCAAGTAACGCGGCGGATTTAGTGGCAAAGTCCGAAGAACAAATAGGCTATCCATGTATCGTGAAACCGGTTAATCTCGGTTCCAGTATCGGCATCAACAGAGCTAATGAACGGGAGGAACTTGTGCAGGCAATTCAAACCGCGCAAAAATTTAGCGGGCAAGTTATTATTGAAAAATTTATATTGGCTCGGGAAATTGAATGCGCCGTAATGGGCAACGAACGGCCCGAGGCTTCTTCCCTGGGTGAAATTGTTCATGGCAGCGCGTTTTACGATTACGAAACAAAATATAGCGATAACTCGGCGCAATTAATTGTTGACGCCGCTCTGCCGCCGGAGAGCAAAGAAGAGATCCAAAAGATGGCCTTGGCAGCCTATCAAGCACTGGGCTGTAAAGGCCTTGCCCGGGTTGATTTTTTTTATGAGGAAAAGGGAAATAAAATATACATTAATGAAATCAATACCCTGCCAGGCCTTACTAAATACAGCATGTATCCCAAACTGTGGGAACACAAAGGCGTTAATTATTCTGAACTCATAGATAGATTGGTTGAATTAGCACTGAATCGGTGATAAGATAAATATTAGTATATTAAGGTAGGCCGGACAATTGGCGGAGGTCCTCATGATATCGAAAGTATGGAGTTGGCTGGGTACATGCCTGCTGGCGCTGTTTTTAGCGTTGCTGATCAGTGTCTTTGTATTTCAGCCTTATAAGGTGGAAGGACATTCCATGGATCCTACTTTGCACGATCAAGAACGGATCTATGTGTCAAAGCTTCAGCATACTTTTTCCATTGTACCGGACTACGGCGATATTGTTGTGATTGACAGCCGGGTTGAGCGGGAGCGTTCTTTTCTGGATGATGTTATCGAATTGCCTGTTTTTCAATTTTTACTGGGCAGACATGATCAAATCTATTATGTCAAAAGGGTGATTGGGAGACCGGGGGATGTAATTGAGCTTATGGATCACAACTTTTATCGGAATGCCGTAAAGTTAAATGAACCTTATATCAAAGAACCGGCGGATAGCTCCGCAGATGAAAAGTGGGTTGTTCCGGCAAATTATATTTTTGTTATGGGCGATAATCGTAATAACAGTTATGACAGTCGA
>WQUS01000068.1 GCA_009781965.1 Bacillota bacterium
CGGTCTTTGTAACGGGAGTCGAACAGAAGGTTCAGCAACAGCTTGCTGTCGACGGCCTGGGAACGTGAGAAATCCAGTGTTTCTCGCATGTAAAGAGCCAGATCAAAAGGGCAGGTGATGTTGGCGGTGTCGCTGACCCTTTTCCCGCCCAGGGAACGCATGAAATTTTTGACCTGCCGGCGTCCCAATCTTTCCAGCAGGATATTGGTGGCCACGTTATCGCTGTAAATGATGGACAGGGCGGATAACCGGGCGATAGTATAACGGCCGCCCGTTTTTTGCCGCTGTAAAATACCGGTGCCCCCTTCCAGGTGTTTGGGCGCGAAAAACAGCTTTTCGTTTAAATTCAGCCTGTCTTGGGACGCTTCACGGTACAGGTAAAGGTTTAGCGGCAGCTTAAAGGTACTGGCGGCGTGAAAAGCGGTCAGCGGGTGATAGCCAAACTCCTGGCCGGAACGGAGATCGATAAAGTATAGTCCGTAAGTACCGGGCTGTTTTTCCAGGTAGGCAACGACTTCTTTGGCCAGGGGGCCGTAATCAGGCTGGAAAGTCATGGCTTCCAGGTAGGACGGAAACAGCTTGGCCAGGGAAATCACCAGCAGCAAGGCAACCGGGATCAGGATCAGCAAAAAAGGTTTGGTTAGTTTAGATTTGATTAGTTTCGGTTTGGTTAATTTCATACGTTCCTCCGAAGCCAGTTGATGGCCCTGGTTAATTAAAAAATATTATTTTCCATCCCTTGGAGGGTTAAAAAGCGGCGCCAAATATTATAAAATATGTACGGAACCGCAAACTAAAATACATGTTGAATAACATGACGAATGGATAGAAAAATGTTTAATAATCCTTTTGGTATGATAAACAAAGACGAGATCGTTAAAAGGGTCGAGAAAATGCGGGCCGCTTACCCGGCGCTTTCCCGGCGTGAGCTGTGTGAGTTGATTATTGCCGATAAAGCCCGTAAGTGCGGGCTGAGCGGCGCTGTAACCGCCCTGCCGGCCGCGTTGCCGGGGATTGGCACGGTAGTGGCCCTGTTGGCTGGCACCGGTATTGATGTAATGGTTGTCAGGTACCTGATGGCGGAAATGGTTTTGGAAATGTCCGCGGTGTACGGACGCAACCTAAATATGCCGGGAGTCTCCAAGGAAGCATTATGGGTGATGGGCTCCGCCGTCGGGGCGGATACAGCTAATAAGGCTTTGAATAGGGTTGCGGTAGAGGGGATGTCCAACCGGGCATTTGTGCGTCTGGTGCAGGAAATACTGCTTAGTTTGGGGGTCAAGGCCAGTCAGCGGACGGTGCTGCGTATTATTCCTTTGCTGGGGGCCGCCATATCAGGGGCGGTTAACTACGTCATCTGCCGGCGGGTGGGGGGGCTGGCAGCCAATTACTATGATCGCAACGGTTATGATCAATGGGATAAAAGCGAGGATAAAAGCATTGATGTGGAAGGAGAGGTCCTTGAGTAAGCCAAACCCCGGTTGCCGCCGGGGTCACACCATTGCTTACCGGAGTTCTGCCTGTTTTATTGCCGCGGCGGCTTTGCCTGGCCATAATATGGCCATAGCCCGGCCTACATCAGTCAGCTCTCCGCTGGTGAAAAACATTTCTTTCCCCGGTGTTTCCCTGCCGTCGCCGGCAGGGTCTTTTAATAAATTATTCTCCTTGAGCACTGTGGCCACCCGGTTAGCCACGGCTGCTCCGCTGTCTATGATGGTCACATCCGGCCCCAGGATTGCCGCTATCTGAGGCTGCAGCAACGGATAGTGAGTGCAGCCAAGGACCAGGGTATCCACACCGGCTGACAAGAGCGGATCTAAAAAGTTACGCAGCAAATCATCGGTTGCGGGATCATTAATCAAGCCGGCTTCCACCCGTTCCACCAACCCGGGACAGGGAACGGTGATAATTTCCGTATTGCCGGCAAACCGTCTGATCAGGGAATGAAACCTGTCGCCGGCCAGGGTTACTCCCGTAGCCATTACGCCGATTTTGCCGTTTTTGGTGCTGGCTGCGGCAGGTTTGACTGCCGGCTCCATGCCCACTATGGGCAGCGTGAAGGTATGACGCAGGAAATCCAGGCCGGCTATGGAGGCGGTGTTGCAAGCGGCAACGATGAGCTTGACTTTGAAGCTGATTAAAAACCCGGCCACTTTTTTAATCCGGCGCCGGATAAACGCCGGGTCTTTTGTGCCATATGGACAATGGGCGGAATCGGCATAGTAGATAATATCTTCATCCGGCAACAGGCGCCTGATTTCTTTCATTACCGATATTCCCCCCACACCCGAATCAAAGATCCCGATGGGATTCGGGTTGGACACTGTATCACCTCAAATTCAGCAAATTAAACAAGCGGCCAACAAAGAACCGGCCTGGCGCCGGTTTATTATGCCGCAAGGCTTAAAGCCTTTCGGCATAAGTTAAATTATATCAAATCCGTGTTTAATATACACCATTTGCTTGGTTATTTTTTGCTGTGCCGGCCGTAAAAAAGTTGGTGCGTGAGTAAAAGAACCAGGATCAGGGTCAAAAGTCCGGCGATTAAATGATATCGGCCTGTAATTTCGGAACCCAGATATGACACAATCCCTAAAGCCGCGGTAACAATGGCTGCCAGGGCGGTCAACAGAGCTAAAAACTTCACTGTACGCACCTCCTTTTTTATGGGCCTAGGTCTATATATTTACCCTGCGGCATCTAATTTCCTTTAAATTGACCGCTAAAATTCGAATTGACACGCGATTATTGATCACATATAATTAATATTACTTTATATGCCGGAGTGGCGGAACAGGCAGACGCACGGGACTTAAAATCCCGCGATTGGTAACAATCGTACCGGTTCGACCCCGGTCTCCGGCACCATAAATATTTTAAAATGCTGTTACGCGAAACAACTGTAGCACACCGCAATCAGGAGACAATACAATATTAATGTGTTAAGGCCCATGTTTACTTTGTCGTTAGGCGGTGTGGGCGTAGGGGTAACCACCGCGGGCATGGTTGATGGGTTGATCGTGATGTCGTTAATTGATGATTTGAAGACTTCCCTGAATACATCGGCCGCTACGCCGTTGAAATTTCTATATAAGTCGGATAGGTCGTCGTTATAAAATTGAATAACCTCTTTTTTAAATACCGGAAAAATTGACGGATATCCCGGCAGTAATTCATTGATTTTTGCACATGCAAAATAGCGGTTGGTTGATAGAGCCTGTTCATAGAGCTTGAGCAGGCTTTCGCTGTTTTCAGTGTTTTCGCTGGGCGTGACCATTTGGTTACCGCAAAAAATTTCAATATCAATACTAAGATTGCCCATGCTCTTATGCAGCTCCAGAATAGTTGCCAGAGCGACTGCTCTTTCATGGCCCTGTACATGAATCGGAATTACATAATTGCCGCCGCCCATTTCCTTCATATCCGCCACATTAACGCAGGGGTCGTTGCCAATGGAATGTTTTATATAATTATAATAAGTGTATTGGGGCGGACTTAATCTTGATGAGTTTTCATTTGGCATAGTTATCTCTCCTCGGTTTAAATTGCTTTACCATATATTATGTATTTTCTTAATTTAAGGTGCTAAATTATTGCTAATGGCTGTACAGCCAGAAAATAGTCGCGACCACCCTTTTAGAGTGGTCGCGGCAGGGAATTATTCATTTCGCTCATGCGCAATGATTATTTTTTTGCTACTTTTCTTCTATTTCCGTTACGCACTCGGTTTTGATTTTTTCCACCAGAAATTGCAGGGCGTCGATCACGCGCGTTCTAATGTCGCCGCCGATCAGGAGATACATGATGTCGTCGCCAACCTCCAGCCGGCCTTCATTAAGCCAGACTTGAACGTGGAAAATCCCGGTCATTTTATTAGTCTCCGCAATGGCTGCCTCCACTTTTGCCGCGTCATAGGCGAAATCCATGCCCTTAACCGGCAGGTCGTCGTCGAGCCCTTGGCGGACTTTGGCCTTGGAGGTCTGGCGCACAACGCCGTTATGGACTAAAAACATTCCTTCCTGCAAACTGGCCGGCGCCGCTTTTGCTTTTTTGAGCCATTCGTCCATTGAGGGCGGTGTTTTCTTGGTTTTTGCATTAGACATAGAATAATCCCCCTTTTTTAATATTAATTATCTCTGAGCAGTTTGTCCTCTTCCATGTCGGTAACGCCTGCTTCCTGAAAAGTGAGCATTTCGTCCAGCACCCGGCAGGCGCCTTCGACAGTGTGCATAGCCAGGGCGGCGCCGGTTCCTTCGCCTAAGCGCATGCCGGCCAGCAGCACCGGCGTCAGCCCCAGCATCTCCAACATCATCCGGTGGCCCGGTTCGGCGGACAGGTGAGTGGCAAACAGGTAGTTTTGGCACGCCGGGGCGATAGCGACGGCAATCAACGCGGCGGCCCCGGTGATAAAACCGTCCGCCAGCACCGGTATCCTTTTAGCCGCGCAGCCCAGAATTACCCCGGCCAGGCCGCCAATTTCCAGACCGCCTACTTTGGCCAGTACGTCTACTCCGTCTGCCCGGTCCGGTTTGTTTACTGCCAGGGACCTGGTCACCGCCCGTTTTTTGTTTTCCAGTACCTCATCGTTGATCAGAGTGCCCCGACCGGTTATTTCTTCGGCGTCAAACCCGCCGCATGCTGCCAGTATGGCGCTGGAAGGAGTAGTATTGCCGATGCCCATGTCGCCAAGGGCGATTAATGTACTGCCCTGCTCAATTTCCGCTTCCGCTACCGCAATGCCAACCTCTAGGGCCGCCACTGCCTCATCTTTGGTCATCGCCGGTCCGGCGGCGATATTTGCCGTGCCCGGCCGGACTTTTCGGTTTAGCACCCCCGGTACGTTCACTTCCCCGGCCACGCCGATATCAACCACCACCAGGTTTGCTCCGGCGTGACGGGCCAGTACGCCAATACCGGACACGCCGCCGGTAAAAGCAGAGAGCATTTGGGCGGTTACTTCCTGGGCCGCCGCGCTGACTCCCTCCGCCAGCACGCCATGGTCGCCGGCCATAACAATTACCGTCCGTTTGCCCACCCGGGGCCGCGGGTTGCCGGTAATCCCGGCCATTTTTACGGCCATCCGCTCCAATTCGCCCAAGCTGCCCGGCGGCTTAATTAAATTGTCCATCCGTTCCTGTGCTTGGTGCATAGCCGCTTCGTTGAGTCCGCCAATCTTTTGGATGGTTTCTTGTAACAGCATCCTGCTTCCTCCTTATTTTAGCAATTAAAAAAGCCCACAGTCAAATGACCGTGAACTTTTCCATCATCCACTTTAGCTGTCCTAAATGGCCAGCGGCGCAAACAGGCAGGTCTCCTGGCTCCCGGCTCCATCGTCCCGGCCGCCGCCTTCCCGGTTTTACCAGTGGCGTAAAGGCGGGGGACTACCCCGGTTACAGTGGCGGGACCGCCCGGGAATTACACCCGGTTCCCTATTCTCCCTGGCGGGCACCTGCAACGCAATATTATAATTAAATGCCATAATTAAATATTATAATTAGTTGTAGTTAAATGTCGTAATTTTTACTAAAATATTATTCCACCGCCGCCGCTTATTTCCTGCCTGGCCGATAAAATATTTTTGTTACTGTTCAGCATCGAGCCGGTACGCAAAGCTATTAACCGTGCGCTCATACTCTCCGAGAAATCGCTTACGGTTAATAGCTTTGCGTACCTGGGCTACGGGTACTAACAAACACTGAATGTTTATCCCGGCCGGGAGTATGAAAAACAGCCGCCGGTTGCACAATATACCCCATCATATTCAACAAGTTCATACGGGGGATCAAGTAATGGAGCAATTGACGGACAAGCAGAGTCCGGAGACCGGCCGGCCGGCGGTTGGGTCCGAGGCCCAGGAAATAGAGATCCGGATTAATAACCGTGCGGTAAAGGTCCCGGCGGATACGGCAAATCTGTTGGAGGCGGCTAAGCTGGCCGGCATAGATGTGCCCAGACTTTGTTATTTACAGGATATTAACGCCGCCGGTTCATGCCGTATCTGCCTGATAGAGGTCGAACAGGCCGGACGCCAGACCTTGCAGGCCTCCTGTGTTTACCCGTTACAGGAAGGCATCAGTTTCTTTACCAATACCCCCCGGGTCAGAAGGGCCAGGAAACGGATGCTGGAATTGCTTCTTTCCGAACACGATCTGGACTGCCTCAATTGCGTCAAAAACCGGAACTGCGAGCTGCAGAAACTGGCCGACGACCTGGGGGTGCGGAATATCCGCCTGACCGGCGAGCGTCTGAATCTGCCGGTGCAAAATAAAAACGCTTTTATCACCCGGAATTATAATAAATGCATTAAATGCCGCCGCTGCGAGGCGGTATGTAAAAATGTGCAGGATGTGAACGTTTACTCGGCTCAGCGCCGGGGTTTCAACACGGTTATCGCGCCCGCTTTCATGAAAGATATGTCCGAAGCTGACTGTATAGCCTGCGGCCAGTGCGTATCCGTCTGCCCGACCGCCGCTTTGGCGGAGCGGGAGTATATTCGGGAAGTATGGGCCGCGATTGAAGATCCGGAGCGGATCACCGTTGTACAGACAGCGCCCGCCGCCCAGGTTTCAGTGGGAGAGCTTTTCGGACTGCCGGTAGGGTCGGTTGTAACCGGTAAGATGGTGGCGGCGCTGCGGCAGATTGGTTTTGATTACGTTTTTTCCACAACTTTTGCCGCCGATTTGACCGTCGTGGAAGAAGCCCACGAATTACTGGCCAGGCTGCAGGGTAAAGGCAAATTGCCTTTGATTTCATCCTGCAGTCCTGGTTGGGTTCTTTACTGCGAACGTTTCTTCCCGGAATTTATGGCTAATTTGTCTACCTGCAAATCACCCCAGGAAATGTTGGGCGCACTGGTGAAAACATATTTTGCCGAGCAAAACCACTTCCATCCTCAGCAACTGGTAGTGACGGCGGTGATGCCCTGTACCGCCAAAAAATATGAGGCGGCCAGACCGGAGATGGTTACCCGCGGCGTCCGGGATGTGGATTATGTGCTCACGGTACGTGAATTGGGGCGCATGATCCGCGAGGCGGGGATTAATTTTAACGCGCTGCCGGACGAGGAATTTGACGCCGCCCTGGGTATCGACACCGGTGCGGGCAATATTTTCGGCGCCGGCGGCGGCGTTATGGAGGCCGCGGTGCGCACTGCTTCGGCTTTGGCCGGGGGAGCGGAGATTAAGAGCCGCATCGAGTTTAATGTTTTTCGGGGCCTGGAAGGAATTAAAGAGGCCTCCGTGGTCCTTGGCGACAGAACCGTCCGTTTGGGGGTGGCGCAGGGCGTCAGAAACGCCAGACGCTTGCTGGAACGGGTCAAGGCCGGCGAGAAA
>WQUS01000069.1 GCA_009781965.1 Bacillota bacterium
ACCAGCATAATTCCGGCGGGGAAAGTGACCGTGGCATGAATACGGGATACTGTGACCGTGCCGTCTTCCAGGGGCTGGCGCAGGGCTTCCAGGGCATCCCGCTTGAATTCCGCCATTTCATCCAAAAATAACACTCCCCGGTGAGCCAGGCTTATTTCTCCCGGCCGGGGGAATCTGCCGCCGCCCACCAGAGCGGCAGTGGAAACGGTATGGTGGGGCGCGCGGAAAGGTCTTTGAGTGATTAACGGGCGACCGGGGGGAAGCAGTCCGGCCAAACTATACAGTTTGGTAACCTCCAATGCTTCCTCCGATGACATGTCCGGCAGAATGCCCGGTAATCTGCGGGCCAGCATTGTTTTGCCCGCTCCCGGCGTCCCCAGCATAATTAAATTATGGCCTCCGGCGGCGGCTACCTCCAGGCCCCGTTTGGCCGCCGCCTGCCCGTGCACCTCGGACATATCCGGCAGACCGTCTTTGGCGGCCCAGTATTTTTCGTTGTCCGCCACATGGGGCGTGATGATTGCTTCTCCATTTAGGTGCTGCACCAATTGCCGCAAGTCCCGCACCGGATAAACTTCAATGCCGTTTACCAGCGCCGCTTCATCGGCGTTGGCTATGGGGACGATTACCCGGTGATAACCTTCATTAGGCATAGACGCCACCCGGGACAACAAACCGTTAACTCCCCGGATGGAACCGTTCAGGGATAACTCGCCCAAAAAGATATAGCCCTGCAGCAATAGCGGATCGATTTGTTCGGTTGACGACAGAATGCCCAAAGATATGGGCAGGTCATAAACGGGACCTTCTTTTTTTAAATCGGCGGGCGCCAGGTTGACTGTGATGCGCCGGGCAGGGAAATGAAAACCGGCGTTTTTCAACGCGGCTCGTACCCGGTCCTTGGCTTCGCGGACAGCAGGATCCGGTAACCCTACGATATCAAACCCCGGCAGACCATTGGAGGCATCGACTTCCACCCGCACCAACTGCCCTTCCAGGCCGTTAACAGCCATGCTGTGTACAATGGTCAGCATTAACAAACCCTCCAAGATTATAAAATATCTTTTATTTCTTTAAGTTTATCATATAAAGCAGCCCTGCTGATGCCCAATAATTTAGCGGCTTTGGTTTTATTTCCTTTTGTAATTTTTAACGCTTTGATGATTGCTTCTTTAGTTACTGTAGATAAAGACAAACCGTATCCCAAGTCATTATCATCATCATTGTGCTCCAGTGAATTAATTCCCAGATCAGTCATTTGGATCATATTGCTATTACAATAAATTACCGCCCGTTCAATCATATTTTCAAGTTCTCGAATATTTCCCGGCCAATTATAGTTTGTAAAAAACTCCATAACTTCATTGGTAACATTATCAATTTGTTTTCCTAATTCTTTATTAAATTTATTTATAAAATGATTAACCAGGAAAGGAATATCATCAACATGCTCCCGCAAAGGTTTTATCGCTAATACCAGCACTTTTAGCCGATAATAAAGATCACTTCTAAATTTTTCATCTTTGGTAAGCTTATATAAATTCTTATTTGTTGCGGCCAGTATGCGCACGTTAATTTTTTTGGTCGTGATACTCCCCACGCGTTCTACTTCTTTATCCTGCATTACACGCAATAATTTCCCTTGCAAAGGCAGAGGCATATCACCAATCTCATCCAAAAATATACTGCCTCCATCAGCAAGCTCAAATTTTCCCGCTTTGCCATGTCTTAATGCTCCCGTAAACGCCCCACCTTCATAACCGAACAATTCCGCTTCGGCTAGTTCTGCAGGTATGGCGGCACAATTAACCTTTATGAAAGATCGTTTACACCGGTCACTGGCGTTATGAATAGCTTGCGCCAATAATTCCTTTCCGGTGCCGCTTTCACCGTTAATAAGAACAGTGGAGGAGCTTGTGGCAGCTTGTAAAGCCTGTCTTTTAATATCTAAGATGATGGTACTTTTGCCAATAATGCTTTCAATGGTGTATTTTGTACCGTTCAGCCTAAATAGATCGTCATTTCGTTCCTGTTTATTGGAAAAGGGTACATTAATATGGTCACCATGATCATTTATATAGTATTTAGAGGCCTCAATTTCCGCAGCGTCTTGGATGATCAAAATTACTCCCTTTGTTTCGCCGGCTTGAACAATCGGGATACCGTTGACAATCAAAGATTTATCTAAATCTAAATGTTCAAGTCTTTGCGGTCCGGCCCAAACCCCATCAATTATTTCTTTAAAAGACAGGTTGGGTAATAATTTATTAATATTTACACCAGCTTGAACATTCGGAAAAAGGCGATTAAGATATGCGCTAAATAGATTTATGATTCCTAACTCATCGGTAGCTACAATCCCACAGGGTACTTGTTGAAAAATGTTAGATATTTCTTCATATAAAAATTCAATTTGATCAAGTACATTATTTATAGCGTTTGTCTGGCTAATAATGCCGATAGGTCTGCCATTCAGGTCTACCACAGGAGCTTGGCCAATGCGGGCTTTACGTAACCAAACGATTGATTCCATAAGGTTGTTGAAAGTTTTGTCGTCATGGAAGTATACGACATCTTGTAAATAATAACGCTCGATATTTGTATTCAAGTTCGCTCCTTGAAGAATACAGTCGTATAAATTGGAGCGAGTGAATATACCGATTAAACGGCCATTGTCATTAACCACCGGAATGGCCATTAACTTTGTAGTGCGGAAGGTTAACAGGGCATCTTGCACTGTGTTGTCAGGTTTTAAAGATTTAGCAGTTGAAATCATGATTTCTTTAGCTTCCATAAAATGCTTGACACCCCTTATTATGACAAAATTTGCTGACACGTTTAAAAGCTTATAAAAACTATACCATAAACAAACTAATTGCCAAATAGTAATTTTCTAAAATAGTTGTAAAATAATCAGACAACTGTCTGATTATTTTACGTAATTTAGCTACTCTTCTGATTGTTGAATTAATTCAAATTTATCTGTTTAATAATTTTTATTTTTTTTGCCTGGCATTTTAATTAGTTATGGCAAGCTTTTTCCTTATCAGTCAATGCTCTTTACGGACCATCCCCGCAGTTTAATTATTTAGACCGGAACAAACTTTGCAACATTGCCATAGTCAAGATGTACAACAAATATACAGAGAGGGAGATACCTATGCTGATCAATACCGTAACAGGTCCTATCGACACGGCCGCACTCGGCCCGACACTTATGCACGAGCACATCACTTGCGCCGACTGGGGTATGAGGATGAATTTGGGCAACTGGTATTTAAAGTTTGATGAACTGGTTGAGATAGCCGCCGCTATGTTTTCCAAAGCGAAGCAAGAGTGTGGCGTCACAACGGTCGTGGATGCTACCCCGATCAACCTGGGCCGAGATGTTAAGCTAATCTACGAGGTGGCGAAGCGTTCCGGCGTCAACTTTATCGTATCCAGTGGCTTTTACTACCAGGAGGAAATCACCTTGATGGCTCCTCCTCCGGAGGGTGAGAGCGGGACTTCGCCAGGGATAAACTTGTTGGCTCGCCCGGAAGATGAGATTGCCGAACTGTTGCTGAACGAGTGTCAGAACGGGATTGCGGATACCGGCATATTTCCGGGGATGATGAAATGTGCGGTAGGCGACGCTGGAATAACCCCGATGATACGTAGAATACTGTCTGCCGTAGCGCGCGTTTGCGCTAAAACAGGGCTTCCAGTTTTCTGTCACCATACCGTGGACAGTAAAAACGGGGGCGATATACTGGATATTTTCGAGAGTCAAGGGGTCGCGTTGAATCGGTTTATCCTAGGTCACAGCGGGGATACGGACGATCTTGCTTACTTGGAGCAAACGCTGAAACGCGGCTGCTATCTCGGCATGGATCGTTTTGCCTACTGCGCAATGACTGCTCCCAGCCTGGAGATTCGTGCGGCGACAATTGCTGCTCTTTGCCAAAAGGGATACGAGAACAAGTTATTGATATCCCATGATAATGTCGGTTACGGTGGTTTTGTCGGAAACTGGTACGATTTTAAGAATTCGGGGCCGCATGATGATGCCTTCACCTTTGTCCATAAAACAGCGTTGCCTGCGCTGCTGGCTGCCGGCGTCACCCGGAAGCAGTTTGATACGATGATCGAGGATAATCCGCGGCGGTTTTTTGAAGGCATCTAATTTTGTTACAAATTTTATCACAAAGAAAGGGACAAGTACTATGAAATAATTAAACTTCTGAGGTTTTTGCCGCATGAATCAAAGTTGTAAAAAAAATATACAGTTAGGTTGGTATGGCTTAACTGGGAATGATAAATAATTTGGAATGTTTTTGCAATAATATTTTTAAACGAAAGGGGGAGATGATTACCTGGCGTGGCGCTGAACACTTACCGATAAAATGTAGATTATAACGAATGGTTGTTAACTAATTAGCAGTGATAAGGAGGTTTGTTAATGAGCAAGCAATCTAAATTGATTAATGTTTTACTGGGATTGACGCTGACAATGGCAATAATGTTGCTGGGCGGTTGCGGCGGTACAGCCACTAAAGAGGGGCAAAATGCTGCCCAGGCGCCTGCTGATAAGATTAAGATTGGTGTTATTGGTGCATTTAGCGGTCCGTCGGCTGAAATGGGTATACCCATGCGTACAGGTATTGAAATGGCCGCGGATGAGATCAACACTGCCGGTGGTATTAACGGCAAACAAGTTCAAGTGATCGCCTATGACGATGAAGCGGACTCCTCTAAAAACGCTACCATGGCTCATCGTTTGATTGAATCGGATAATGTGTTGGCAATTTTGGCGGCTCCTAATTCCGGTACCGCTATTGCAACGGCCACGGTATGCCGGGCGTCTTCTGTGCCCCAGATTGTGCCTATAGCACAATCGCCGGAAGTACTTGAGCCAGCCAGTTCTTGGGTTTTCAGAATTACTCCGAACAATTATATGGATATTGCACGTTTAATTGATTATGTCAAGCAAAAAGGTTGGAAGAACGTAGCTATTCTCCATGACACTTCTGCTTTTGGCCAGTCTGGTGAAAAAATTCTATTAAAGGCCATCCCGGACGCCGGTCTAAATGTAGTTGTCAATGAAGGCCATCAGGTGGGAATGACAGATATGACTGCCCAAGCCTTGGCTATTAAGCAGTCAAATCCCGATGTGGTAATAGAGTGGAACTTAGGGGCTGACGGCGCCGTTTTTGCCAATAATCTTAAAAATATTGGCTATAAAGTGCCCCTGCTGTCGAGCCGCGGCCTGATGTTTGACGTATACACCAGGTTGGGCGGCGATGCAGTGGAAGGAACGATAGCGCCAGGTTCCATTGATTACACTAAAAAAGAGGCCCAGGATTTTATCCAAAAATACACCAGTAAAACCGGTTCCGCAGGCAGCATTGATTTTGCCGCTTTGGGCTACGATTCGATGTATGTGCTGGCTGAGGCGCTCAAGCAGAGCGAACAAAATCCGGACCGTCAGCACGTGCGTGATGCAATTCAGGGGATTAAGGGATTTAAACCGGTTACCGGTTACTCAGACGCCGAGATAACTTTTGCTCCGGATAAGCAGGAGGGCGCTGATATGAAAAACTCGGTGTTGCAGGTAGTTAAAAACGGCAAATGGGTTAACTTGGATTAAATAACTGACGAGGTGGGCTGTTAATGGGTAAACAATTTAAATTGATGCATGTTTTACTGGGATTAGCGCTGGCAGTGGGCATCATGCTGCTGGGCGGTTGCGGCGGCACAACTACCAAAGAGGGGCAAAATGCTGCCCAGCCATCCGCGGAAAAGATTAAGGTTGGCGTCGTTGGTGCATTTAGCGGTCCGGCGGCGGAAATGGGCACACCCATGCGTACAGGTATTGAAATGGCTGCGGCAGAGATCAACAATGCCGGAGGGATTAACGGCAGACAAATTCAAGTGATCTCCTATGACGACGAGGGGGATTCTTCGAAAAGCGCTACCATGGCCCACCGCTTGATCGAATCAGACAATGTCCTAGCCGTTCTGGCGGCGCCCAGTTCCGGCACCGCCATTGCCGTCGCCTCGGTATGCCGGGAAGCTTCTGTGCCCCAGATTGTGCCCGTAGCGCAATCGCCGGAAGTGCTTCAGCCGCCCAGTCCTTGGATTTTCAGGATTTCCGCCAATAACGATATGGACATTGCCCGTTTAATTAATTATATCAAGAAAAATGGCTGGAAGAATGTAGCCCTTCTCCACGACACCTCCGCTTTTGGCCAGTCTGGTGAAAAGATTTTCTTAAAGGCCCTCCCGGCCGCCGATTTAAACATTGCCGCCAATGTGGGGCATCAGGTGGGCATGACAGATATGACTGCCCAAGCTTTGTCCATTAAGCAATCAAATGCCGATGTGATTGTCGCTTGGAGCTTAGGGGCCGACGGCGCCGTTTTTGCCAATAACCTTAAGAATATTGGCTTTAAAGCACCCCTTTTGGCGAGCCGCGGCATGATGTTTGACGTATACACCAGGTTGGGCGGTGCTGCCGTGGAGGGAACGATAGCGCCAGGATCTATTGATTACACCAAAAAAGAGGCCCAAGATTTTATCCAAAAGTATCACAGTAAAGACAGTGCCGCGGGCGGCGTTGATTTTGCCGCTTTGGGCTATGATGCGATGAATGTGCTGGCTGAGGCGCTTAAACAAGCCGGGCCGAATCCGGACCGTCAGCAGGTGCGTGATGCGATTCAAGGGATTAAGGGATTTAAACCGGTTACCGGTTATGCGGACGCCGAAATAACTTTTGCTCCGGATAGGCACGAGGGTGGGAATATAGAGAACTCTGTGCTGCAGGTGGTTAAAAACGGCAAATGGGTTAACTTGGATTAATGTGGATTAGTAAAGCCGCCCCCTGTTGCTCGGTGTTTAGGGGGGCGGCATAAAGTTACAAAAGCTATAAATTGGAATACCGGAGGTCTTAATCATGGCGATATTGGAAGGTAAGGTGGCGGTTATTACCGGCGCTGGTTCGGGACTTGGACGGGAAATAGCCCTGGGTATGGCAAGGGAAAAAGCCATAACAGTAGTGGCGGCCCATCGGGAAGAGAATGGACGGGAAACAGCGGAAATAATCACCCGGGAAGGCTATCAGTCTGTTTGCATTACTACTGACGTGGAAAACGAGATTTCCGTGCAGGCCATGGTGCAAAAGGTGATTGAAGCATATGGCCGCCTTGATATTCTGGTTAACAATGCCGGTATTATTGTACGCAAGTCCCTTTTGGGGCACTCGCTGGCAGAGTGGGAAAAGGTCCTGCGGGTAAATTTAACCGGGACTTTTCTGGGCGCCAAATATGCAGCCCCCCAGATGATTAAGC
>WQUS01000070.1 GCA_009781965.1 Bacillota bacterium
CACCAGAACTTCCTGGACCGTTTGGAACAAAGCCGACGATGCGTTAGAAACTTCGCCCATCCGAGCGCCGCCGTTGGACCGAACAACGTTACTGGCGCCCCAGAAAATCGGCGTATTGTCCGTACCCCAGGATTCCAGCTTGCCATCACGCAAAATATTGACGCCTCCGGCGCACTTACGCCGATCCAAGCGCGGGCAGACCTGCACGAATATTTGCCTTTCCTCCACCACTTTGACGCGGAAAACCATCAAGCCGGTCTGCTGCAGTCTTGAGCCTCGCCGCAGATCCCACCGCATATCAATTTTTTTATTGGTCAGCTGAATATATACGTCGTCTTCGTTAACCACCAGCTGCGGATGATCAAGGTCAATATCCTTGGCAAAGGGGATATCCTCGCCCACATGTTTGACAGTATCATTTTTATCGACATAATAGATCTGTTTATGCAGGATACCGCTGACCAGTACTTTTTTGACCACCGGATGCCGGCCGCCATGACGGCGCCAGCCAAACCGATCCCAGCCCTCTTCCTCAATAACGCTGTTCCAGCGGCCGCCGTCTTCATGAATGAATATTGGCCTGGCGGCAAAATCATCCAAACGGGCGTCGATATGATCTATCTTTTGGGCCAGCTCGGGCAAAGTGACAATATTGTCTACAATGACCTGAACCTCCTCTTCAGCCAGAACCACCGGAACTCTGATCTTAACACACAAGACATTATCCGGCTCGCTGTAAAAATATTGGATTGCCATATCACAAACCTCCTATCCGATTATTAATCCTTACGGCGCTTAATCCTTATGCTGATTAATCCTAATAAAGATCAACTTTTGGCGGATTAACCTTTGGCCCCGCAAGGGATTCTAATGACCTGACCAACGGTCAAGCTGCCGGCCTTAATGCCGGGATTGTGGCGCAATATTTGATTGACCGTGGTGCTGTAACGCTGCGCCAAGTCATACAAGGTGTCACCGGATTTAATGGTGTAATCGATAATCTCGCCGGGAGTACATTCCGCCTCATCTGTTACATCGGACACTTCGCCGACACACACTTCAACCTTTGTGGACTGGGTAACCCGGACGCCCACCTTAATCACGGCATCCACCCGGACATCGCAATTAACCGGTTCGCCGGTGATGTATTCCACTACCGGCCTGACATCCACATCCATACCTTCCAGGGCTCCGGGAATCTCCACAAAGCTCCGGAAATCCAGCTGGTGGTGCATAGCGTGTACCGCCCGATCCTTTTTATCGGAAACATACACAAACTTCAAATCTGCCTGACCGCGGACAATGACTTTATCTTTGATCACTTTAACGTCGGTCGCCGCAATATTTTCCACCGAAACATTCACAATCTCCAGCGGGCAGGGTTTCTGTTCCGGGGTTTCAAAGGTCCCCTTAGCCACCACCTGAGTGGAATCCTCGCCAATCAATTCTTCAACGTTAAGTTCAACAGTCTCCATTGACTGGTCGGGACAGTTGACAACCACCAGTACTTCCCTGGGTTCGGTCACCATGGCGTCCAGCTTGATTACGCAGTTCGCTTCAAAGTATGGATCGCCCTTGATTTGTACTTCACAATCCTCAACCCTGGCTTTAACATTAACATCCATGTCCGGGTCGGCGCCTTCCACATCAACAAAATCAGTAAATTTAATTGTTTGGCGCTGCTCATGCACCGTCTGTCTCGGCACGGCCCCCACATACAGGATCTGCAAAGACAGTTCGCCGTCCACAATCACCTTGTCGGTCACTAAACGGGTTTCGGTAATGGTGACCGTGGAGTCAACATCAAGAATCGTTTCCGGTTCCGGTTTTTCCAGCGGCTCGTCAAATTCAGCGCTGACAATAACCTGAGAGGTTCCCCGCGCCACCACGTCGTTGATGTGAATGGTTTCATACTTGGCCTGCGTGTCGTTGTCATCCTGCGTGTTATCGTTATCCTGCGTATTATCGTCAGCTTGCGCGTTGTCGTCAGTATCCGAGTCATCGTCAGTAATGGTCAGCACTTCCACTTCCTGGGGTTCGGTGACTTTGCCCATTAGCTGCAACACAACGGTGACATCGAAGACCCGGGTATCCTTGCTGCTGGGAGTAACCTTAAGATCTTCCACCAGCACATCCGTTTGCAGGTCCATGCCGGGAAGAGCTCCAGGCAAATCAACAAATCCGGTAAAGGGAATCTGACCATGAAAATGATGCACTGATTGGGGCGGTTCAAAAGCCACGTAAACAACTTGCACCGTGAGCTTTCCTTCCACAACCACCTTATCCGGCAAAAGCTTGGTACTTTTTATTTTAGCCGTCTTATCTGTGGAAATAACCTGTTCTACATCCGGCTTGGCATCGGGTATGGTAATGGCGCCGCGCACTACTATTTGCCGGGAGTCTTCACTGACAATCTGATTTACAGTAATTATTTGATTAGTATAGGCCACGCGATTTCCTCCTTTCAACAGATTTCTATAATAATATATGAGGGACTGTCTAAAAGGTTACTGTTCAGTGGATATAAAAGGGAATCTGTCACTGTATTTTAATCGGGAGAGTACAGCACCGCCCCCATACCTTCCGCCAACGCTAAACAGGACAAGGTCCCGTCCGGTTCGTTGAAAAAACTGGTCAAAATAAACATGTTTCCCTGCAGTCCCCGCTTGAATCTCTGCAACATCAATTCATCCAGATTACTTAGGGTTTCGATCGCCATTCCCGCTCCCCGCACCAGTAGGGTAAACCGGCCGTCTTTTTGTTTAATAAACTGCAGACGGCACCGCTGATGGTCCTTCTTCGCCTTGGCCAACTGTTCAATTAGCCCCAAACAGCTTCTGGTCACCTTTAAAGCGTCTTCTTTGCAAGGCAACAGAGGTCCGATAGCCGGTATATCATTCAGGAAGGTTAAGGCCAAATCCTCCGTATGGTATGATTTCACATGCAACAACCCCCTGCGCCTAAAACTTAACAGCCAGCAAATTAAGCACATTTTCAATCCGGTTAAAAATACAATGGTTATCTGAGCCGGCAAATAAAAGACCCACCGCATGATTATTCCTATCCACAACCAGTGAGCCGCTGTCCCCGGCCTTACATTTCAAGTTAGCCACCACCTGGTCGCTAAACCATGCCGATATCTTAGGAGACAAATCGACTTTGATCGTCACTCCGGTGGCGGACACTTCTCCCGAGCCCAAACCGGTGGTCCGGCCGCTTTTGCGCACTTTCATGCCGTTGCGCGCCTTCTCTACTCCGGACACTTTGCCAATATCGATAATATTCTCGCCAATCGCATCGGGATTCACCGGTTTAGCCACCGCACAATCAACCAGGTTGTGCGGACTTTGTTGGTCAGTATTTTGCTGCAAAGGAACAAACCGTTCCAGCACCGCAATTTTATCTCCGTCCCTGCCGCCGTCGTTAGAGCCTGGCTGCAAGATCGGATCACCGGCTTTGGCCCGGTTGTCTTTGCCGTTACTTTGATTCGCCAACACATGGTTATTGGACAGGATCAGTTTAACGCCGGTTTTTTGGTCTTTGACCACCGCGCCAAAGGTTCCGGCGCCGACTTTATAGTGGGCGACACTGCAGCCGGGCAAGGCGGGACGCATTTTACCGTTTCTTTCCGCCAGTAGCCGCACCGGGCCTATTTCCACCACGTCGGTGTCCAAACCGTCAATTTGCGGCGGTACATTGCAGCCGCGGGCCAACCCCGGCGACGGGATCTTTTTTTCCACAAATACGACAATGGACGGTTCCCCCGTAGCAACATCGCCAACCCTTTTATAGCCCATGCCCACCCCGATAACGTTAGGCAAAGCCAAAACCAGCGGCCGTACTTTGTCCAGGGCGCGATAATATCTATCCACAGTATTTCCTCCTTTGCATGATGTTTAATAGGGCGAACGGGGCACGCCAAAGCGGTGTTTGCCCCTGGTCTCGACCCCCCCGATACCGTCAAACCCGGTAATAGTGCCCGAAATTATTTCCCTGAGCGAAATCGGCTCATAAATTGAGGTATAAGCAATTTTTTCCACCACAAAAACGGGATCAAAAACATGAATTAAAACCCGCTGCGGCGAACTGGCAAAGTTAGCCCCGGCCTCGAGCAGCGCTTCATAATGGGATTGGCAGGCGCCGGCAAAGATCACCAGATCGTCCCGGCTTTTTTCATACCGTCTTGCCGCCTCGACGGCCTTAACAAAGTTCCTGGTGTTTTGGTAATTTTTTATGTCAGCAAAATTTTTGGTCCCTTTAATAAAACCGTCATGGCCGGTCAGCACTAATAAATCCGGCTGGTGCTTAACCAGCAAACCGTATACTTTTTCCGCCTGGTCCTTTTCCGCGATGTTGTATCCTTTGGCTGGTATTTTAAGTTGTTTGTAAGTGGTCATACATAAGTCCAGATAATCATTGTCACCGTCAATATGCAGCACCCGGCCGGGCAGATCGAAATCCTCCACCACGTTCCCGGGACCGACATGATCAGCCGCTCCACGGGTCGCAAATTTTTGGTGTTCCTCCTGGCGCCGTTTCATTACCCGTCGCAAGGCTTCATGGTTTTTGGTTAATGTCATATGCCAATAATTGGCCACTTTGGACGGCTCAATAGGCTCCAAATCATCCAACGGTGCCGTTGCACAAAGGCGCATATCCAAACCTTTTAAATAAGCGGTTTTGGCGCCTTCAACCTCTTCAATGGCGCTGACTTTAAAATAAATATCCTGAGCGTATGACTTGCGGCCAACTATATCTCCGACCTTTATTTCTCCCACAGCATCCCCTCCTCCGGCGCATTTTTACATTATTATGAACTTGGAGCTTAAAGGTGTGTGTCCCAGTGGAAATTAATTGGCAGATAGAGACAATGTAACTTTTGCCGGTGCAAAACATATCCTGGAATAAATTACTCCCACAATTTCTCTATAAAAACAGATATTTCTTGCAATACACAGGGCTGACGATAATCTGGGAGCATCTTTTCTTTCAAGGGTGGTAATCATCATGTTTGCAGCAGTAATACCAGTTAAAAATGAAGCAGCGCGTCTGGAACAAGTGATCATTAATCTAGCCGCCGCCAATTCTCTGGACCTGATTATCCCGGTTTTAAACGGTTGTACCGATAACTCCTTAGCCATATTGGAACAGGTAAACTGTCCTATTTTAGCGCCTCTTTGTTTTCAAGAACCACTGGGCATCGACGTCCCCAGGGCGATCGGCGCCCGGGCGGCCCAAAGACTCGACGCCGAAGGGGTAATTTTCGTGGACGGCGATATGACTGGCGTTAACAGCACAGTGCTTGGTCAATTGGTGCAAGCCGTACGGCAAAAAGGGGTGGATTTAGCGCTCACTGATTGCTATCCGCCTGAATTTGACCGCAATTTAAGTCCACCGGCTTCATGCCTGCTGGATATCCGCCGCAAATTAAACAATGCCTTGGGGGTTTCGCGCATCATCGGCTCGGCCAGCCCGTCACACGGGCCCCATGCCGTTTCCGGGCGGATGCTGCGCCTGACTGAAGCCGCCTATTTTGCCATCCCCCCCCTGTTGTTGGTCCATGCGGCGCGTCATGGTCTGAACATCAGAGCGGGAACGGTGCTGCCCCATGCGCTGCTTGGTTCCCCGGCCCGCAGCAGCACCCATGCCCTGCAGATCGCGGAAACCATCGCCGGCGATTATTTGGCCGCACTGCGCATGTTCGCGGGAAAGTCGGGAGACAGAACCTTTGCCGGCCATGAATATATCGGCTACCACAACCAGCGGCGGTTTGACCTGCTGGCCGATTTTGCCTCCGGCCTCATCACCGGCGATTGTTTTGCCTAATCATAGGATTAAAAAAGTAAACCCCGGCGCCATCCGCTCACCGGGGTTTACTTTTTTAATCCTTTTTTAATCCTATTGTATCGGTTTACTTGGTATGTTTATCCGCCACACAGGACGCGCCATAAGCGTCCGGTTTGATCTTAGCCTGAAAGCCGCTGCCGGTGACCATGCCCACTACTTCCTTAATCAAATTCCGCGTTTCTCCTTGAACGCCCACATCAATGTGGATTTCCACCGGCATTTCCGCATAGCCGTTTTCAGAAAACTGTTTGGCAATCTGCCCGCCCAGCTCTAAACTCAACGACGTTTCATAAAATATCTTCTGGCGCAGGCTTTTAATTTTGCGATGTATTTTTTTTCGGTAATAATAGCGGGCGCCCTTACCAAGCCGATGCACCACCACGGCGCTAATAAAACAAGTGTTGTCCCTGACCATTGAATCGGTGCCGACAATGATTTTATATGAAGATGACGGCAGATCCCCAATATACAGGTAAATATCAGCCATCATTTCCGCAAATGATAAACTGCCTTTGGAGGGACTAATAAAAAACAAGCCGGCCATCTCCTCTTTCAGTTAATTTTGCTTTTCTCCCGCCGGTTTACATAGGCATCGGCCAGCCTGGCGAATTCAACCAGGTCCAGGGTTTCCCCCCGGCGGCCCGGCGCGATATCAGCCTGGCGGAAGACGTCCGTCCACATTTCCTTGGACAGTCTCTTGTCGACGGCGCTCACAGCGTTAAGCAATGTTTTTCTGCGCTGTTGAAACGCCGCCCGGACCAAAGCAAAAAAAACTTCTTTATCCTGCACCGGCGCCGCCGGCAAGCGGTTAACTTCAATTTTAACCACCGCCGAGTCCACTTCCGGCCGCGGCATAAAAACCGTCCGGGGCACCCGAAACAGCATCTCGGGGCGAGCATAAAAATTAACCGCCACGGTAAGGGCGCCATATTCGGGGGTAGCCGGCTGCGCCGTCAGCCGGCGGGCCACCTCTTCCTGCACCATCACGACTATGCTGCCGACGCAGGTCTGCTTTTCCAGCAAGTGCATCAGCAGCGGGGTGGTGATATAGTAAGGCAAATTAGCCGCCACCTTGTAGGTCGGAACCGGCGTTCCGGCCCGGCTTTGAACCAAACTGTCAAAATCCGTTTTGAGGGCGTCGGCCTGTACAATACACACATTGTTAATCCCAGCCATGGTTTCTTCCAGCACGGGAATTAAGCGCCGATCTATTTCCACCGCCAGCACCTGCCCGGCTTGGGCGGCCAGGGCGCCGGTCAGAGCACCAATCCCCGGACCTATTTCCACCACCGTATCGGCAGGGCTCGGCGCAACAGCGGCAATAATCTTTTTAATTATATTACCGTCAATTAAAAAATTTTGTCCCAAACTTTTTTTAATTCTAAAACCATGGCGGGCAATTAGCTCCCTGACCGCGCCGGGTGCAACGGGATCCATCAGTTAAGCCTCCGGGAAATCGTTCGTTAGCAAACATA
>WQUS01000071.1 GCA_009781965.1 Bacillota bacterium
CGGGTAACCAGGGTGGGCGCGGTGTTAAGGAGACTGAGCCTGGACGAATTGCCCCAGATTTTGAACGTGTTAAAGGGGGAAATGAGCCTGGTGGGCCCCCGGCCTTATCTGCCCCGGGAAAAGGAAAAGATGCTGGAGCGGGAGCAGATCCTCTTGACCCACCCGGGCATGACCGGTCTGTGGCAGGTCAGCGGCCGGAATGACGTGGACTTCAACGAACGCCTGCGGCTGGACGCCTGGTACGTGCGCAACTGGTCCCTGTGGCTGGATATCAGTATCTTAATCCGCACGATTGTAGTGGTCATTAAAGGGAAAGGCGCTTACTGATGAAAATACTTCTTACCGGCGTTAACGGCCAGTTGGGCCGGGCGCTTAGACAACGCTTGGAACCATTGGGCGAGCAATATAACCTGCTGGCCTGCGCTTCCCGGGAACTGGATATCACCGATTTTACCGCTTGCCGTAACGTGGTCAGTGATTTTCAGCCTGCGGTGGTGATTAACGCCGCCGCCTATACCAATGTGGACAAGGCGGAGGACGAACCGGAGGCGGCCTTTGCTGTGAACGCCCTCGGGGCCCAAAATTTGGCCCTGGCTTGCCGGAAAATTGACGCCAAGCTGATTCAGATCAGCAGCGACTATGTTTTTGACGGCGGCGGGGCATGCGGATGCGGGGCCAAGCCTTACGGCGAATATGATTTAACCAATCCCCTGTCTGTTTACGGCCGCAGCAAGCTGTGGGGCGAAGAGCTGATCCGGGATCTGGGCGGTAAATTTTTCATTGTCCGCACCTCCTGGCTTTACGGCGACGGACCAAATTTTGTCCGCACCATGCTGCGCTTATCCAAGGAACGCGACCAGTTGACCGTGGTGGCGGATCAGCAGGGCAGCCCCACCTATGCGGGGGATTTGGCCGCTTTTTTGATCCAACTGATGCACACCGAATACTACGGCGTTTATCATGCCACTAATGAAGGCAGCTGTACCTGGTATGACTTTGCCCGCCAGATTATGGCCTATGCCGGCCGCTCAACAACAGTCCGGCCCATTACGACCGCGGAATACCCGGTCAAAGCCAAGCGTCCCGCCTACTCAGTGCTGGATAACGCCATGCTGCGGCTCCGGGGCTTTACCCCCCTGCGGCCCTGGCCGGAGGCCCTGGCTGAATATATCAAAAAGGAAGTTACTGCGGCAGAAACGATTTGAGTCGATATGAAACGATTTAATAGTAAGCAAACGAGGTATTAGCTATGCACAACACTATGCTGGTCACCGGCGGCGCCGGATTTATCGGCTCCAACTTTATCCGCCACATGCTCAATACATATCCGGAACTGACCGTTGTGAACCTGGACAGCCTTACTTACGCCGGCAATCTGGATTCCCTGGCCGATTTGATGGATGATCCAGCCGATCCAGCCGGTTTCGCCGGCCCCGTCGGTTTCGCTGACCCCACCGGCCCTGTTGGTTCCGTCGGCTCCCGGCATGTTTTTGTCCGGGGCGGCATTGAAGAAGCTTCCCTGGTGCAGTTTATCCTGTCCCGCTACCGCCCCCGGGCGGTGGTCAACTTTGCCGCCGAATCCCATGTGGACCGATCCATTGACGGTCCTGCCGACTTTATCCGGACCAATGTTACCGGTACCTGCTGCCTGCTGGAAGCCGTCCGTTCTTACTATCACAGCCTAACCGCCGGGGAGCGGGAACCATTTCGCTTCCTGCACGTCTCCACCGATGAAGTATACGGCTCCCTGGGGCCGGATGGTTATTTCACCGAAGCTACGCCCTACGCCCCTAACTCGCCCTATTCCGCCTCCAAAGCGGCGTCGGATCACCTGGTGCGGGCTTGGCATCACACTTACGGGCTGCCGGTTTTAACCACCAACTGTTCCAACAACTACGGCCCTTATCAGTTTCCCGAAAAACTGATTCCCCTGATGATCCTCAACGCATTGGACGGCAAGCCCCTGCCCATATATGGAGACGGGCAAAATGTGCGGGACTGGCTGTACGTGCTCGACCACTGCCGGGCCATCGACGCCGTTCTGGGCCGGGGCCGGCCGGGGGAAGTCTACAACATTGGCGGCAATAGCGAAAAAACCAATTTAACCATCGTCCAGACTATCTGCGACACCCTGGATAAGTTGTCTCCCCGCCAAGACGGCCTGCCTTACCGGAACCAGATCACCTTTGTGGCGGACCGGCCCGGCCACGATCGGCGGTATGCCATCGACGCCGCCAAAATCAGGACTGAGTTGGGCTGGCAGCCAGAGGAGGATTTTACTTCCGGCATGCAGAAAACAATTGAGTGGTACCTGGCCAACCGATCCTGGTGCGACCGGGTGACCGACGGCAGCTATCGCCGCCAGCGCTTGGGTCTGGGCGGGGATTAAATTATTGTTTAACCGCACAAATTGGAATATGCTATTTGGAGTTAGAAAGCCAGCAATATCAACGAAAAATACTTTTTCAAATTAATGCGTTTTGATACTATTATGCTGAGCACAGGGTCAAATTTTCGGAGGCAGCCGATGATTAAAAAAGGCATTATCCTGGCCGGCGGTTCCGGCACCAGGCTTTATCCCTTGACCAAAACAGTCAGCAAGCAGCTGATGCCCATATACGACAAACCGATGGTCTATTACCCGCTGTGCACTTTAATGCTGGCCGGCGTCACCGAGATTTTAGTTATTACCACCCCCCAGGACCGGCGGCTCTTTCAGGAGCTTTTAAATGACGGCAATCAGTGGGGGATCAATATCCAATATGCCGTGCAGCCCCAGCCGGGCGGTTTGGCTCAAGCCTTCATCATTGGCCGAACTTTTGTGGGCCAGGACAGCTGCGCCTTGATTTTAGGAGATAATATCTTTTACGGGCACAATTTGACTGAGCAGCTGAACCGGGCGGCGGGCCAAAAAGACGGGGCCACGGTTTTCGCTTACTGGGTCAGAGACCCCCAGCGTTACGGAGTGGTGGAATTCGACCGGGAGGGCCGGGCCATCAGCATTGAAGAAAAACCGCCGCAGCCGCGCTCCAACTATGCCGTCACCGGGCTGTACTTTTACGATAACGACGTGCTGGAGATCGCCGCCAGCCTTAAACCGTCGCCTCGGGGGGAACTGGAAATCACCGATGTGAATAAAATCTACCTGGCGCAAAACCGGCTGCAAGTGGAGAAATTCGGCCGCGGCTACGCCTGGCTGGACACAGGTACACATGAGTCCCTGCTGGAAGCCGCCAATTTCATTGCCACCATGCAGAACCGCCAGGGGTTGATGGTCTCTTGCCCGGAAGAAATCGCCTACCGGCTGGGCCATATCAGCGCCGCTCAGCTGGCCGCCTTGGCTGAGCCACTAAACAAAAGCGACTACGGCCGGTATCTGCTTAATTTGATTTAACTTAACTTGCTCTAAAAAAGGGGACAACTTTTATGCAAGTGACGGAGACCGACTTACCCGGCGTGCTGATTATCGAGCCGGATGTCTATACAGATAACCGCGGCTATTTCATGGAGACTTGGAGCGCCGCCAAATATACCCAATACGGCTTGCCGGCCCAATTTGTCCAGGACAACCTATCCTTGTCCCGCCGGGGCGTGGTGCGGGGCCTGCACTATCAACTGCCGCCCCAAGCCCAGGGCAAACTGGTCAGCGTGGCCGCCGGAGCGGTATTCGACGTGGCGGTGGATATCCGCCGCAGCTCTCCCGCTTTTGGCCGCTGGTTTGGGACCGAGCTTTCGGCGGCGAATAACAAACAACTCTGGATCCCGGCCGGTTTCGCCCATGGCTTTATGGCCCTGTCCGACGCCACCGTGGTTCTTTATAAAGCCACAGATGCTTACGCGCCCGAACAGGAGCGCTGCATCCGCTGGGATGATCCGGCTATCGGCATCAGCTGGCCTGCCGACGCAGCGCCGGTCCTTTCGCCCAAAGATCTGGCAGGCGCCGCCCTGGCTAGGGCGGAGGTGTTTGAGTGAATCCGCATCAGGACTATGCGGCTACTCCCTGGGCCATGCTGACCAGCTTTTGGCGTAACCGCCAGCTGCTTTGGCAAATGACCCGGCGGGATGTGACCAGCCGTTACCGCGGCTCTATTTTTGGACTGGCCTGGTCCTTTTTTACCCCGCTGCTTATGCTGGCTGTCTATACTTTTGTGTTCAGCGTGGTATTTAAAGCCCGCTGGGGTACAGGCGGCTCGGAAAGCAGGGCTGATTTTGCCATCATCCTGTTTGTGGGCGTACTGGTGCACGCTCTTTTTGCCGAATGCCTTAACCGCTCGCCCAGTTTGATTTTGTCCAATGTGAATTACGTGAAAAAAGTAATCTTTCCTTTGGAAATCTTGCCATGGATGGTCCTTGGTTCGGCGCTGTTTAACTGTTTTCTTAGTACTGCGGTACTACTGATGCTGCAATTACTTATCAACCACATTTGTCCTTGGACCGTCGTGTTTTTCCCTTTGGTGTTGCTGCCCATTGTCTTTACCGGTATGGGCTGCGCCTGGTTCCTGGCCTCTATGGGGGTTTATGTCCGTGATGTGGGGCAGGTAACCGGCATTATCACCATGGTGCTAATGTTCCTCTCGCCCATATTCTATCCGATAACGGCATTGCCGCCGGTCTACCAGACCTGGCTGCATCTTAACCCGCTGACTTCAATTATTGGCGAAAGCCGTGACGTACTGGTTTTTGGCGCTCTGCCCAATTGGCCTCATTTAGGCATCGCGCTGCTGGCGGGGTTACTGGTAGCCTGGGCCGGATTCTGGTGGTTCCAGCGAACGAGAAAGGGGTTTGCGGATGTCCTCTGACGATATAGCGATCCGGGTCAGCAATTTATCCAAGTGTTATCATATCTACGATCGTTCCCAGGACCGGCTGAAACAATATATCGTCCCCCGTTTACAGCGGCTGGCCCGCCAACAGCCCCGGAATTACTTCCGCGAGTTCTGGGCCCTGCGGGATGTTTCCTTCGAGGTTAAAAAAGGGGAAACCGTTGGTATCGTTGGTCGGAACGGCTCGGGAAAATCAACTTTGCTGCAGCTTATTTGCGGTACCCTTACCCCCACGGTTGGCGCGGTGGAAACCAACGGTCGCATTGCGGCGCTGTTGGAGCTAGGCTCCGGTTTTAACCCGGAATTTACTGGCCGGGAAAATGTTTATATGAACGGCGCGGTGATTGGCCTCAGTAAAGAGGAAATCGATGCCCGCTTTGATGATATTGCCGCCTTTGCCGATATTGGCGAGTTTATTGAACAGCCGGTAAAAATGTACTCCAGCGGGATGGTGGTGCGGCTGGCTTTTGCCGTAGCCAGCAATGTCGATCCGGAAATATTGATTGTGGATGAAGCGTTATCAGTAGGAGATGAGCTCTTTCAACGCAAGTGTTTTTCCCGGATTGAGGATATTCGCAATAAGGGTGCGACCATTCTTTTTGTGTCTCATTCCGGCGCTGCCATTGTTGAATTGTGTAACCAAGCCATGCTATTGGAATATGGTGAAAAATTAGCGCTTGGCACTCCCAAGCAAATTGTGGGGTACTATCAAAAGCTGCTTTATGCTCCGGCGGATAAACAAGAGGAAATCAAAGAGCAAATTCGCAATATCAATAAACAACATTTATCGGTTGAGAAAGTTATTTCCAGCGGTATTCAAGAAAGTTCTGAGTTAAATAAGGCGCAAGAAACTTTTAAAGAAAGTTTTGATCCGCATCTTAAACCTATCAGTACTATTGAATATGAATCTCATGGAGTTTTTATAGAAAAACCGGAAATATTTACTTTGGCCGGAGAAATAGTAAATAATCTGCTCCGGGGTAAAACTTATCGCTACTGTTATACAGTGCGATTTGTAGACGGCGCAAGCAATGTGCGTTTTGGCATGTTGATTAAAACCATATCTGGCGTTGAATTGGGCGGGGGAGCATCGGCTAATTCAATTAAAGATAGTATAGCATACGTGGAGGCTGATTCTATTTACCGGGTAGAATTCCGTTTTCAATGCTCGCTAAATCAGGGGGTTTATTTCTTAAATGCTGGTGTGCTTGGTGATGTAAATAGCAGCGAGACCTATCTGCATCGTTTAATTGATATTGCTATGTTTCGAGTTCTGCCGGATTCAGAAAATTTAGCGACAGGTATTGTTGACTTTGGTTGCTACCCAGAGTTTCAACTGCAGGGAGAACAGTAATTATGGTGTACAAAAGCGGAGTCACAGAAAAGCAAAAGCTAATTGTTGTTTTAGGCATGCACCGCAGTGGTACAAGTGCTATTACCAGGGGGCTTCAAGTCCTCGGTGTTCATCTTGGTGACAAATTGATACCACCTGCCAAGGATAACAGCAAAGGTTTTTTTGAAGATATGGATATCACCTTGCTAAATGCTGAGATGCTGCAAGCCTTAGGGATAGATTGGCATTACCTTTCTCCACTTATACAAAGTGATATAGAGAAATTGCGCGAAAAAGGGTACCTGCTTAGAGCAACTGAATTACTCCGCCAAAAATTGAGTGATTGTCCTGCCTGGGGGTTAAAAGATCCACGGTTGGCAAAATTACTTCCATTTTGGCAAGAGGTTTTTGTCCATTGCGGACTTGACGTCAGCTATGTTTTGGCATTGCGCCACCCGCTCAGTGTGGTTAAGTCTTTAGCGAAGCGCGACGGCTTTGAGGCTGAAAAGAGTTATCTGCTTTGGTTGGGTCATGTGCTGATGAGTGTTGTAAACACAGAAGAACAAAAACGAATCCTCGTTGATTATGACAGTTTAATGGGTAACCCTGAACATGAGTTGGAGCGGATGGCAGAATCATTGGGGCTCAAAATGGATTCAAAAGCTCTGGAGGTGTACAAGTCTAGATTTCTTGATACAGGATTAAGACATAGCAAATATGGCTTGAATGATTTATTGTTAGATAATGCATGTCCGCCGATTGTGCTGGATATTTATACAGAATTGCTGACGATTGCTTTAGAAGAAAAAAGTTTAAATGATACCGATTTACATATCAAAACGGTTGTTTGGCTTAAAGAATTCGACCGTTTAAAATCAATTTTTTGTTTGGTAGACAGACTTGCTGTTCAGAAGACTAATCTTGATTGGATAGTAGCTGAACGCGACGAACAAATATTAAGTCTTAATCAGGTTGTAGTTGAGAGTAACTCGCAGATTGTTAATTACCAACATACTGTGGCTGAATGTGATGCGCAGATCAATAATTATCAGAACGTTGTGGCTGAACGTGACGCACAAATTAATAATTACCAACACATTGTGTCCGAACGTGACGCACGGATCAGTAATTATCAAAATGCTGTGCTCGAATATGAGCTGCAGGTCAAGAATCATCGGCATTCCATATCTGAATATGAGACACAAATCAATAACTATAGGCACGCCATATCTGAGCATGAGATACAAGTTAATAATTATCAACAAGCCATGTCTGAATATGAGGTGCAGATCAATAATTATCAGCAAGTTGTGTCTGAACGGGGTGAGCAAATCGCTCAATTAAACAAGTTAATATTCGAGCAAGAGGAACAGATAGTAAGCCTTAGACAAGAGTTAACTGCTCTTAATACACACATAGCTGCTATTTATCGCACAAAGTCCTGGCGTTTAATGCAACCATTGCGTTTTTTACGCCAGTTACCGAACAAATTGTGCCGTCTGGTTCCGTATCGTTTGATTCGAGGAATTTTTATCGTTATAAAGCGAGAGTTTGTAAGACATGGATCTTCAGGATTTATCAAACGTTTGCCCCACTATTTAAAAAACTATCGTACATACCTAGCTTTACTAACCAGCAGAGTTCCTGCTGCCGATGGTGGTTTATTCAATTCATCGCCGCAAGTGCCGCGCGACATCTGTTTGCACCCGGAATTACTTGATGTCCGTGAGCTTATCGAAACCAGTGTTTCGATTATTATTCCCACATTAAATGCCGGCGCCGAATTCAATTTATTACTCCGCAAAATAAAAATGCAGCAAGGTATTCGTGAGATTGAAATCGTCATTGTTGATTCCGGTTCAACAGATGGTACTGTTGAGCAAGCCCGCCTTGCCGGCTGTACCATTGTTCAAATTAAACCTGAAGATTTTTCGCACAGTTATGCTCGCAATCTCGGTGCTGATACCGCACATGGCGACTATCTTTTATTTATGGTTCAGGATGCATATCCAATAGGAGATTATTGGGTTTACGGTATGTTGCGTTATCTTCTTGACCATGATGAGGAAAATCTTGTCGCGGTATCATGCTCAGAATATAGCCGCAGCGACAGTGATATGATGTACGATTCATTAATACATACTCATTATTGCTTTTTGGGGTGCCTGGAATATGATCGTATCGGGGAGTATCAAAGTGATGATCATATGGCACTGCGCGCACAAGGTCAACTCAGCGATGTGGCTTGTTTAATCCCGCATGAAATTTTTAATCGTTATCGCTATCGCGGAGACTACGCTGAAGATCTTGATTTAGGCATTCGCTTAATTAAAGACGGTTATCGGGTTGCTATGTTGGCATCGGTTAAGGTCATCCATTCTCACCGCCGCTCGCCGTATTATTACTTGAAACGTTCATTTGTTGATGTGATCTTCCTCGTTGGTATGTTTAATGATTTCATCTATCCGCCCATTGAATCTTCATTAGGACTTATTGCGGGCATTGTTTCCACTGCGAAGCATCTTTCATGTTGGTTGACTGGTTTTGATGAGTCTGGTTCCGAGTTTTTATTGCCTGAGGAACTGCGTATGTTGATTAACGAATGGAGACATAGCTTTATCACACTTAAGTTTGAAGATGAAGTACATTTAGGTGATCAGTTATTGGATGCTTACATTGATGACTTGTTTATGCGATATGTAAAACCAAAGCAAATCAATAAAGCGGCGCTTGGTGAAGCAGGTCGTTTCCTTGACAATTTCCTGTCTCGTCTTGAACATTTCAATAATACTTTTGCAGAGCATGTTTATACCCGGCAGGATAACATCCTTCGGCGTCAGTTGCGCGAGACAGTAATTAAGACATTTGCCGCCACAACCGGTTCATTGCTTGGGTTCATGTACATGGATCTTGCGCAAGCAGAAGGTAACGAGCTTATAATGGCTGAAACTATTAAGAGCGAACTGCAGAGGGGTATCTAATGCGTATTTTATTTATCTTACATCAATTTTATCCTGAGTTTTCTGGCGGTACTGAACGCGCTACACTTAATTTGGCGCGTTGTGCTCAACATGCGGGCCATTATGTCCGGGTATTGGCCAGTACCATTGAACCTGTTGCCTGCGGTGGTCAGACAAGCACTGAATTTGATGGTGCATTGGAAATAATATATCAAGGAGTACCTGTTTTACTGCTGCCGCGCACGCTTTTGCCGGTGACAGCAGATTTTAGTTTCGAAGTGAATTTGTCTCTGGCTGAACGACTTGCTGATTGGATAAACTTTGAGCGTTTTGATGTAGCGCATGTGTCACATTTGATGCGTATGAGTACGACTTTGCTGGCGGTGCAACGTTGTGGTTTACCTTATGTTATAATGTTAACTGATTTTTTCTCAGCCTGTTTTCGGATTAATCTAATTAACGCTTTAAACAAACAGTGTTTAGGGCCTAATGCTGGCGCACAATGCGCCAGGGATTGTTTTGTCGCACCATGGACTTTAGATAGTTTGACCGGGCGTTATCAGCAAGCAAAAAACTTACTGACTGCTGCAGGTGCGCGCATTTGTCCCTCTAATTATGTTGCAGAGCGTTTTAGGCGTTTTTTTCCGGATTTAGACTTTATTGTTATCCCCCATGGTATTGATTTACTGGCGGTTACGGCTAACACTCAACTAAATAAAGGCGTCCAAAAGTCTGTCTCAGATTTAACCTTTGGGTTTATAGGGGCAATTATATCGCAAAAGGGACTTGATACGCTTGTGCGCGCTTTTGCACAAATTTCGGAACAACGGGTCAAGTTACTTGTCGTTGGCGGTTTTTACGGTGATCCCGTATATAGTCGTGATATATTACGGTTAATTGAAGCCGACTCTCGCATTGAGTTAATGGGGCAGGTGTCACCACAAAAAGTATTCGAGTTAATCAGAAAAATTGATGTGCTATGTTTACCTTCACGTGTGCCTGAGACTTATTCCATGGTGTTGCACGAGGCTGCTGCTATTGGTGTACCGGCCCTTGTTTCGGATATTGGCGCGTCTGCTGAGCATGTATCAAAACATGGTTGTGGTCGGGTACTTCCTGTTGATGATGTTATCGCTTGGGCAGGAGCGATTACTGAAATAATAGAGCAACCTGAAATTTTGTCCGAGTGGAGTTCCAATTTAAGCGTACCCTTACGTATTGAAGAGGAAGCGTTCTTCTATGAATCTTTATATCGTCGGATTATTCAGATTGCCTAATATGCCATAAGGCTGAATTTTTAAATTTGTATGCATTTAGAAGTATTAGGATAATATGTACCAGTGACATTTAAAATACGGCAAATTTTTATGCGAAAACTTCAAGGAGGAAAAGTATTACTCAAGGAATAAATAATTTATGGTTCTTAATGGAGGTTTAGTTTATGTTTGATGTTATCTATTACAAACTGCAGCAATTATTTAAGTCTCAGACTACAAAAATTGCAGTTTTAATTTTCGTAATTGCGCTATGTTATGGATATGAATTCTTCAATCTCAATTTGACTATTGATGAGGAACTAAATATAGGTTCTATTGGAGCTATATCTGGATGGGTTGCACAAGCTAGATGGGGGATGTGGATTCTTGGTGCGTTAGTTATGCCCGCAACTGTTGTTCCAACTGTTTCTGTACTGGTTGGAGTATGTTTTACACTGCTTGCAGTTTATTTTATCATTATGGATGCGTTTCAACTTGATGATGTGGCTGCTACTTTTGTTGCGGCTCTAGTTATCACTATTCCTAGCTATTGTTTTATTTTTACATTTAGTACAATTGCTTATGGGATTGGTGTTGGTTTTGCTACTCTTTCAATAGCTTATTTTTTAGTTCGTTCAGGCGGTTGGTATCAAGTTGCCATTGCTGCAATGCTGGCAGGATTCTCAATAGGCATATATCAGTCTTTTATCATAGTTATTTTTTTAATTGCTTGCTTGATAATTTGGATACAGATTGAGCTGGGAGAAACCAAATTTATTCAATATGCATTAATAAAGCCCAGTGTATTATTTTTCGGTGGGATTGTAGTCTACATACTTGTAGATAAGATATTAAGAGCAGTTCTAGGTATTGAACTTGACTATGTTGGTCAATTTATAAATTTTGGTTCTTTTTTCCAATCTCCATGGCAGTATTTGCTTGCAAGTATCAAACGAATAGTTGATTTGGTGGGTTTATCGTCGGATATCTTTGGTTTACATTCTTTTTGGCTGATTGTTGCTATGTTTCTTGCATTATTTATATTAATTTTTAAATCACAAAAACAGAACTCTTTAAAGAAAAATATTGTCCTAGCTTTATTCATATTGTTGGCCTGGGTGGTTTGCGTTTTTGCAGATGCAGTTTCAATAGGAAGCGCACCTATTAGAGCTTTTATATATCTTCCTGTTGTTATCGGATTTACACTTGCTGCCGGATATTGTAGGGCAGGCAAGTCTTTATCATTTTTATTGAGCGTTATTGTTATTTTAGCTATAGTTAGTAATTCAGTTATTTCTAACCATTTATTTGCTTCGAATGCTTATGCTGCAAAGCAGGATGCTGTTCTTGCGACTGAGATTATACAAGAAGTGGGGCGACTGCAACCAGATTTGTTAAGTAATAATACTTTGAAGTTGGAGCTTGTTGGCGAGCATGGTTGGCCTGTGACCAGTGTGATGACTAAAAGTGAGACATTTGGCGCGTCTTTCTTTGAATGGGATGGCGGAAACCGTTATCGAGTAGCTGCTTATCTTAGGACATGGGGTTTAAATACTGTTGTTGTTGGTAATGAAGAGCGATTAAAGATTCGAAAGTATGCCCAGGAAATGCATTGTTGGCCTACTCCTGGTTGGGTAAGTATTCATAATGGTATTTTGATTGTTAAACTAAGTGACTATACACCATTTCAAGATACTCAGCAAGAATGAGACATAATAATTGTGTTGGCTGCGACTGTTGTTCACAATGTGTTGATTGATTGAGTTTAAACGGTTTTTTAAGGAGTCTTTTTCATGTCTGGGAAAATAATGATTTGTGATCTTAAAAGAAAAACTGAACGATACCACACAGAAATATTGCGAGCTTTTACAAGGGTTACTGAAAGCGGTTGGTTTGTTTTAGGCCCGGAGGTATCACGTTTTGAAAAGAGTTTCTCCGAATATATTGGCGTTAATAATTGCTGTACGGTAGCAAATGGAACAGATGCAATTGAGCTTGCCCTTCGTGCTGCCGGCATACAGGATGGCGATCAGGTTGGTACGGTGGCCAATGCCTGCATGTATACCACTACAGCATTAATGGCCATAGGCGCGGAACCGGTTTTTCTGGATGTCGGTTTGGGTACAAAAGTTATAACCGTCTCGGAGATCGAGCGGGCTATTGCGAAAAAGGTGAGGGCTGTTGTGGTGACTCATCTTTACGGACAGGCTATACGCGAAGTGGAGATAATGTCTTCTCTCTGTAGACAAGCAGGTGTACTATTAATCGAAGATTGTGCCCAAGCCCATGGCGCTATGATTGGAGGACGGCGTGTTGGTTCCTTTGGTGACTTAGCCTGTTTTAGCTTTTACCCCACCAAAAACCTTGGCGCTCTGGGCGATGGCGGGGCAGTAGTGACTAACAATCCGAAACTGGCGGAGAAAGTATTTCGATTGCGTCAATATGGTTGGTTAGCTAAATACAATGTGGTTAGCGGTGATGGCAGGAATAGCAGGCTTGATGAACTTCAGGCCGCTGTGCTTACGGAATTTCTGCCTTTCCTCAACGGTTGGAATTTACGCCGCAGGCAAATAGCGCAGCGTTATGCTAAGGAAATTTTTGCTCCCGGGATAATATTGCCTGAAGTAGATGGTGAGGATTATGTGTCCCACCTCTTTGTTGTCCGGGCGAAGAACAGAGACTTTTTTCGCGCTCATTTGCATGCTTGCGGGGTAAGCACAGAGGTACATTATCCTGTGCCGGATTATCGCCAACCAGTCTTTGGAACTAGATTTTCTGATATTCTTCTTGACAATTCTGAGTTACTGGCCAATGAAGTAGTGACCTTGCCTTGTTATCCCGAGATGTCAGACGGGGAAGTTGAGCAGGTTGTAGAGGCGGTGAATTTGTGGCAAGGATAAAATATTCCGTTGTTGTTCCTGTTTACAAAAATGAAGCATCGATTCAACGCCTCGTGCAAGTCTTAATTGATATGAACAATAAGTTGGCTGGTCAATTGGAAGCTGTTTTTGTGGTTGATGGAAGCCCGGATAATTCTTTTTTAATCCTTCGCGAAGCTTTAGGCAATGCAGAGTTGACTGCGCAATTGATTGCCCATTCAAGAAACTTTGGTTCTTTTGCCGCTATCCGCACTGGGCTAGCAGCAGCTAAGGGACAAAAATTCACTGTGATGGCGGCCGATCTGCAGGAACCACCTGAATTAATACTGTCAATGCTTGATGCACTTGAGCGGGATGAGTGCGATGTCGCCATTGGCGCTCGCTCTTCTCGGGCTGATTCAGGAGTCAATAAATTGGTATCAGGATTGTTCTGGGGGCTTTATAGGCGTCTTGTCATGCGTGATATCCCTTCTGGCGGTGTGGATGTCTTTGGCTGCAACGAGGCCTTTCGGGATCAGCTTCTTAAATTGGAGGAAGCGAGCTCTTCCCTGGTCGCCTTAATTTTTTGGCTTGGTTTTAGACGGAAGTTTATTTATTACGATCGATTACCTCGGGCGGAGGGTAAGTCCGCCTGGAGTTTGAAAAAGAAAATTGACTATATGTTGGATAGTATATTTGCATTTACTGATTTACCAATTAAGGTTTTGCTTGCAACGGGAACCACTGGTATTGTAATTTCGTTTATCTTAGCAGTTGGAGTGATTGTCGGCCGCCTTGCCGGGTGGATTACCGTTCCGGGATACGCTGCTACAATGTTAGTGCTGTTGTTTTTCGGTTCAATAAATATACTTGGTTTTGGAATAGTCGGCGCCTATGTTTGGCGTGCTTATGAAAATTCTAAGAGCAGACCATTGGCAGTTGTTGCACGATGTTACAAATTTGACACCAGTAATTGTTCAGATAAACAAGAGCATGAATATCAAAACTTAACATCATGACCTAAAAATATAAGAAAAATTGTTTTGGGGGCAATAAAATGTTTCTATCTCCATTTCCAGAGAAAAATTATTGCAGGCAAAATGGTGCTTTAGTCTCATTGCAGGCAAAAATCGCTTCTAATGCCTATATAGGCGAAGGAACAATAATATATCCAAATGTGAATATAGCTGACGGTTGTCATATTGGATCTCATTGTATCATTGGAGAGCCTTCTGCTTCCTATTATGAGCGACCATCTGACTATGAATTCAAAGAAACTTTTATTGGAAATGGTTCCATTATTAGATCGCATTCGATCATTTATGCAGGGGTAGAAATTGGTGATAACTTTCAAAGCGGACATCGGATTACGATAAGGGAGTTGTCCAAAATTGGTAAAGATTGTAGCGTCGGCACTTTATCCGATTTACAAGGAAAGTTAGTAATTGGCAATCATGTTAGGCTTCATTCAAATGTACATATTGGGCAAATGTCTATTATTGATGATTATGTATGGATATATCCGTATGTGGTGTTAACAAATGCTCCTTATCCCCCTATGGGGGAGTTAAAAGGTGTTACGGTAAAACAATTTGCACAGGTTTGTACTTCTGCCGTTATTTTACCTGGTTTAACAATAGGGGAAAACGCGTTAATCGGCGCAGGTGCGGTAGTTACGAAAGATGTTTTATCGGAGAGGGTTGTGTTGGGCAATCCCGGCAAGGATATTTGTTCGGTGAGAGACCTTAGAAATGAAAAAGGTAAGCAGATTTATCCTTGGAAGGACTTTTTAAGTGTGTACCGCGGGTATCCCTGGCAAAAAGAGGAGAATTAGCAGGCAGTAAATCGAGTTTAGTTCAAATTTGCATGGTCCAATATGCCGCATATTTATTGATCGCTCACAACTTATAAAATATGGGTTCAGTATGGGAGGCGAATGATGACTTCTCGGGCCATTATTCATGAAGGCGTCGAAATTGGACAGGATGTTGTTCTTGGCGATTATGTTGTCGTGTATCCTGGCGCCCAAATTGATAATAATTGTATTGTGGAAGGGTTTACGCAGATTTGGTCGGGGGTTAGGATCCGTGAAGGTGTGCGTTTGGGACCTGGCGTGATCTTCGAACGTTCGAATAGTTTTATGCCTTTTAGTGAGTTTGCGAATATTGATATTGGCGCAGGTGCAAAAATAGGTGCGGGCGTGATTATCAATCAAGGGCTTTCCATTGGTGAGGGAGCAGTAATAGTTCCAGGGGCTATGGTTGCCCAAAACGTACCACCATACGCGATTGTATCTGGATCACCGGCCAGAGTTACCGGATATGTTGAGAGTGTTTCTCCACATATTGATGGTGTGTCGATGCATACAGTATTATCACCGGGGGAGTTGGTAAAACAGGTTGGCGTAGGCGGCGTAACACTGCATCGGTTAAAACTTGTCTGTGATCCCAGGGGGGACCTTGTTGTTGGGGAAATTTTCAATGATGTACCATTTGAAGTTAAGCGTTTTTTCTTAGTTTTTAACGTTCCTAATGAAAAAACACGCGGTGAACATGCCCATATTAAATGTCATCAATTCTTAATATGCGTAAAAGGGACATGCTGTGTCGTTGTGGATGACGGAACAAAACGATGTGAAGTTGCTTTGGATTCTCAAAATATTGGTATCCATTTACCGCCTCTTACTTGGGGAATTCAGTATAAATATTCGCCAGAGGCCGTTCTGCTTGTATTTGCTTCGGCTGCTTATGATCCAAATGACTATATTCGTAACTACGCTGAATTTGTTAAGTTAATTAAAAGTCAAGGCAGGGTTGATGATTGAATTATTTAAAGTCACTAAGAATAAAACACGCGTATGGTTTTTATTGAGGAGAAGAAAGAATAGATGGAAATATCAAAGCGGCTAAATTGGATTAGCATTGGTAAGTTTATAGCTATATGCGCGGTTGTTGTTGACCACAATTACGGTTATTGTTATGACAATCCGTATATTCAATCCTTAT
>WQUS01000072.1 GCA_009781965.1 Bacillota bacterium
GTACTGCTCACCACCGCCGTATTAGAGATATTGCCCGTAGCCCCGGCGCTGACCGTACCCCGGAGCAGCAGTATAAAAGAAGCCCCACTTACCAGCGTACCGTGAGTATAAGACCCGTTCCAGGGCTGCCAGCTAACTCCGCCGTTAACGGAAAACTGAGCGCCGTTCAGCACCGCCGGCATAGAATCGTTAACCGTCACATCCTGAGCGTCGTCGGGCCCGTTATTGACAGTAGTAACCGTGTAAGTCAGCAAATCGCCCGGCTGTACCGATGCCGGGGCGCCAGTTTTAGTGACGGCTAAATCGGCGCTTGCCGCCCCGGACGTGTTGATTTGCGTGGCGAATTGATTGGTAAAGCCGTTAATCGACACGTTGTTGTTGACGGTCAGTTGCCCCTGGGGAGCGCCAGGCTTCAGCCGCATCCGGTATTCCAGATAATAAAAGGAATCGGTGAGGGGCGGGGTATCGGAAAGGAGGGTAGAATCACTGGAATAAACCGCTTGGTTGAGAGAAGTATCCCAATCTATATGGGGCATATTCAGAAAGTCAAAGGACATGGTATTGCCGCTGATGCTCTCACTGAGCAGGTCGGTAAAGACGCCGCCCGCCATTTGATAGGGACCGTAGTAGGTATAACCGGCGCCATATTTCCACAGGCGGAAGGAAAAGGGCACATATTCCAGGTGAGGATCAAAGACATCGGTGAAGACATCCGCATAGTTCAGGAAATTATCTCCAAACTGGGTCGCGGCAAGCCGGACCTGGTAGGTGATTGTGTCGCCGCTCACCGTGCCGGTTTTGAAAATGGGCCAGTCAATAGATACGTTCGCACTGACGTTTGTAATGGGGTTATTACCGGTTACCCAGTTCTGAAAATCGCTGGGGTTGGCGCCCTGAGTCCATTGCAGCGCCTCTTTGAGGGTCATGCTGTGGCCATGGCCGTCAGTGACAATTTCGTCCAGGGGTAAGTTGTAGCTGAAGGTGAGCCAGGTATCATCCTGGAAGGGCCATAAGCTGCTGGGCCCAAGGTCCGGCCAAGCAATGCCGGTGGTGTCGCCGATAAAAAACAAATACCATTTGTCCGGCGCCAGATAGGCACTGTAACCATTGTTGTTGACCTGATCGATGAGGGAATAGTCCACATTGCGGGTCAGGGTTCTTTCCCCTAAAGCATCGCTGTATACTGAAAGCACAGGGCTGCCCGGTACGTTGAAAAAGAATCTTCTGGCGGTGTTGCCGGCGTCGCCAAATGAACCGTAGACATCCACAAAGCCGTGATCGTCTAAGTACACCGGTTGGTTATAGCAGGTGTCCGGTACATAGAAAGAGACAGTGTACTGGACATAGGGCGCCTCGCCGCTGCCGTCGTCCCCGACGAAAGCCGCGGTTTTAGTTATGGTGGGGGCGCCGGCGGTGGGAACCGGCCAAGTCACCTTGCTCAGCTGAGTGATTGGCGTCATATTTGCATGCATAAAAATCCTCCTCACTACACAATGGGAGTCCATCGTGTCCAATTGTTGCCAATAGTTTTCTATTGATCATGATATGAAGTAAGCCGCTTGTTTGCCCCACTGCGGTATGAGGACAAGGATGCTTGTTGTTACGGACATGAAAAGACAGCCGCTTGAAGGCTGTCTTTTCATGGTGTGTCCCGAGACAAACTGCACGTATAGCTTTCAAGGGGTGGTTCCTTCTGTTAGCTACGCAAGCGTCAGTTTATCGTATGTGTTATGCAACCAATCGCCCAAAAGCAGTTCGCTTTCGAGCACGTCTCCCAAGCCAGTCAAGACCTTCACGGCTTCGGCGGCCTCAAAAGCGGCGCACATGAAAATAGTCGGAACGAGATTTCCCATAATGGTGGTTTCCGCATTTGCATAAAGGTTTTGGAGGAGCGGTCGGCGCTTAATCGTGGACACTTGGAACGAAGTGTTCCCTAAAGCGCCGTGGATAAGCGGTACCCCCATGTTTAAACACGCCTTTTCGAGCATCACGCGGCTTTCAACGTTATCGAGCGCGTCTAGTGCCAAGGAGCAGCCCGCGAGCAGCGGCTCAATACTGTTCGCGTCCGCATGCAATACATGGATCTCTACGTCAATGGCGGAATTGATGTTCAAAACCCGTTCCCGCGCCTGAGCGGCCTTGTCCTTGCCGAGATCACATTCCCTACATAATAGCTGACGATTAAGATTTGATTCGTCGAACTGGTCGCTGTCAACCAGCACAAGCCGCCCCACGCCGAGCCTGGCAAGAATTTCGCACAGCGCCCCTCCCAACCCCCCGAGCCCGAGCACGAAAACCCGACTGGCCAGGAGCTTTATTTGCGCTTCACGTCCCCAAAAGGATACGTTGTGCAGATATCGCAGCGGCGTAACGCCCTCGTCCAGCAGCATCATCTCCGCCTCGCGGATGGAGATGTCACGCTTGCCAGCGTATTCCCGAACATCTTGCAGGCTCACCGTTTTATTCTCGCTGTGGTCCATCTTTTCACCCATTCTGACCATTGGTAAAGTATAAAATATTCTGTTGGTTCGTATTCTCAATTCGATAGAAACAGTATAAGGAGACATGGGGGAAAAATCAACCTGATTGTATCTTAACGCGCATCGTCAGTCCATACCAGTTACTGGTCACACGTTACTGTTCAGCATCAAGCCGGCCCAAGAAAAGAAGGGAAACGAAAACTTTTTGTCTTTTTTTTGCTTGTTCAGGAGGAGAAAGGGTTAATATATCAAATCTTCTAAATATAGTTAATCGTTGCGCAATTGCAGCGCTGGAAAAATTAAAGGAGATGATAGTTATGTTATGTAAGGCGGCGGTAGTCCATAGTAAAGACGCGAAATATGTAATTGAAAACATCGAAGTAGCGCCTCCCAAGGCAAACGAAGTGCTTATAAAAATGGCGGCTTCCGGATTATGCCACACAGATGAACTCGGGCGAGAGCAGGTTATTCCTGTTCCATTACCGGTTGTTCTGGGACATGAGGGTTCCGGCGTAGTGGCCGAAGTCGGCGCGGCAGTGAAAACGATAAATCCAGGCGACCATGTTGTTATTTCCTTTCCCAGTTGCGGGCACTGCTCCACCTGCTTAGAAGGGAAAACCCATTTGTGCGAGGACGTCTTCCCGCTATGCTTCGGCGGCAGCATGTCGGACGGAACACAGAGAATAAGCTTAAACGGGCAGGGATTATCGAACTTCTTCGGGCAAAGTTCTTTCGCGGAATACGCCGTTTCGGAAGAGCGAAATGTGGTAGTTGTCGATAAGGATGTTGATATAGCTCTTCTCGGGCCATTAGGCTGCGGCTTCCAAACAGGGGCGGGCACCGTTCTTAACGGGCTGCAAGCTAAACCCGGCACATCCATTGTAGTATTTGGTTGCGGCGCGGTTGGCTCGGCGGCGGTTATGGGCGCGAAAATCGCCGGTTGTTCGCAAATCATCGCCGTGGATATTGTTCCGGCTAAATTAGCGCTATGCGAACAACTCGGCGCCACTCATACAATCAACGGGGAAGAAACCGACGACGTGATTGGCCAAATCAAGAAAATAACCAGCGGCGGCGCTTGTTACTCCATTGAGACGACCGGTATTGGCGAAATCGTGAAACAGGCGATACGCTCGCTGAAGCCATTAGGCCATTGCGCCATTGTGGGCGTAAGCGGCGAAATAAATATTCATGTTTTTGAAGATATTATGATGCCGGCAAGAAGGCTGGAAGGCTTCATCCAAGGGAATTCCATTCCCAAATTGTTTATCCCGCAATTAATCCGGTATTTCAAGGAAGGCCGCTTCCCCATAGATAAGTTAATTAAATTTTACAAGCTGGAAGAAATTAATGAGGCCTTTGCGGACGTTCACAAAGGCATTACGACCAAAGCTGTATTGAGATTCTAGGTCGCTTCTTATTTGGCGTCTTAAAAGCGGCTGCAAAAAAAAGGAGATAAAACAATGTCATTTAAAGGCGGTTTTTTTGGTAAAATTTTAAGGATCGACTTAACCGGCAAAACAAGCAAAGTGGACGTGCTGGATGGCGATATTTATCGAAACTATGTCGGCGGCGCCTTATTGGGAACCAAGTTGTTATACGATGAGCTGGCGCCCCACACTAATCCGCTTGGCGAAGAAAATAAATTGATTTATGTTCTCGGCCCGTTAACCGGAACGGACACGCCTTGCGCCAGCCGGCTTTGCGTCGCGACCAAATCCCCCCTGACCGGCACGGTTACCACCTCTTTCAGCGGCGGATTTTTCCCGGCCGAGTTGAAAAAGGCGGGATATGATGCGGTAGTCATATCCGGGAAAGCCTCCGAACCGGTTTATATACTGATCAAAGACGACCAAGTCACAATTAATAGCGCGGAAAAATATTGGGGCTTAAACACGCTGGATACTCAATTGTATATGAAAGAAGATTTGCGCGATAAAAACATCAGGATTTCCTGTATCGGCCCTGCCGGCGAAAACTTAAGCGCGATCGCCGGTATCTTCAACGAAGCCAGAGCCGCCGGGCGCAAAGGCGTCGGCGCGGTTATGGGCAGCAAAAATTTAAAAGCTGTCGCGGTGAAGGGGACTCGACAAGTACCCATAGCCGATAACGAGGCTTTTAGAAAAGCCGTTGGCCTCATGCTCAAGTATTTTAAGGAAAGCGAGCTGGCCTACCCCGTATTTTCAAAGGTCGGCTCTTCCTGTGCGCTGGAGGCCACAAGTGCGCTGGGACTCCTTCCGTCTAACAACTGGCAAAGCGCCGAGGACGTAGACTGGGACGCTTTGCTCGGGCCTAACAAAATGAGCGAGTTTAATAAAACCAAAAACGCTTGTTACAAATGCCCGATTTCTTGCAGCCAAGTGCGGTTGGTCAAAAACGGCAAATATTCCGGCGTCTCTACCGAAGGTCCCGAATATGAATCGCTTTTTTCTCTTGGCAGTTTACTTGGAATCAAGTCCGCCGCATTTACTATCGCGGCAGACAGGCTGTGCGACGAATTGGGGCTTGATAGCATCTCGGCCGGAGCTACGACGGCTTTTGCCATGGAACTCTACGAAAGAGGAATATTTACCGGCACGGACGGCTTGGAACTAAAATTTGGCCAAGAAGAGGAAGCGCTTCGTTTTCTCAGGATGCTGGCACACCGGGAGGGATTTGCCGCTATTTTTGCCGACGGCACGAAGAAAGCCGCTGAAAAAATTGGCGGGAATGCTCATCAATATACGTTGGAAGTAAAAGGCTTAGAACTGCCGGCTTATGACATCCGTGGGTATAAAGCTCATGGGCTTAATTTCGCCACCTCTTACACCGGCGCGGACCATAATAAAGGATATTCCATCCAGGAAGTTTTCGGCATCCCGGTTCCTTACGCCGTGGAGAGGTTGGAGACAAAGGGTAAGGGCAAACTCACTAAATTCAATCAGGATTTTGCCGCGCTATATGATATTGTAACCTTATGCGAATTTCCCGCCGTGATTGCTATTCCTTCTGTTCTGCAACAAGTTATAGCCGATATCATGTCGGCTGTTACCGGGATAGCGTACACGGAAAAAGACATGTGGCTCTTGGGCGAGAGGCTCAATAATTTATGCAAGCTCTTTAATTTGCGCGAAGGCTTTGCCCGAAAAGACGACAGTCTGCCGGAGAGAATTAAAAACGACCCCCTGAAGTATGGGCTGTCCAAGGGCGAAGTAATCAGCCAGGCGGATTTGGATTTGATGCTTGACGAATATTATGAGTGCCGGGGTTGGGATAAAAACGGCGTGCCTGGAGCGGAAAAGTTAAAAGAACTTGGCTTGATGAGCTAAAATATGGCCACAGTCGAAATTATAGGGGTAGCGCTGGTAAGAGAGTTATTCGGCGCGAAGAAATTGACGTATCCTTTCGAAGGCGAGCTGACGGTGTTCGATTTGCTTGAAAAACTCGACGAGCAATATGGTTTGGGGAACCTGGTCTATAATGAGGATAAGTCTATATCGGAAAGCATCAGGATCTTTCTCAGAGGAAGAGATATACGGTTTTTAGAAACCGGGTCGCTTTCTTTACATGACGGCGACACAGTTTTGATTATGCCGATCTTAGCCGGCGGTTAACTAGTACAGCATTTTTTAAATAAACGGATCTCAGCTTATTTATATATATCATTGCCTCTCACGATTTAACAATTATTTAATGATGGCGTCAAGTATTTTTTGCAGCCGGTTTTTCTGCCGTTCCTCCGGAGGGCTATAGCGGACTGTTTCCGCCGCCCGGACAGTGAATTCATTGTTTACGGCGCAGTCGAATTGTACCGGCGCCGGCAGCTGCCCGGCTGTTTCCATGGCTTGGGTCAGGGCGGCAAAGGTTGTTTGGTCCAGCTCCGGTTTGGGCTGCCACATACCCATAGCGCTGTACTTAGCATACAAAGCTTCCAGCAGCGGCTGCTCTTTTGCGCCTGCCAGGCTGCGTACCGTTGGCAAGGCGAGTTGCGGTTCTTTGCTCAGGTACAATTGGGCTTGGTAGATGCAGTTAATGAACTTTTGCACCGCCTCCGGGTGCTTGGCTATGGCGGTCCGGGATACCGCGCAAAGCACGGCGGGGAAGGTTTTGTCGCCAGTTCCTACCGCGGTGGCGATGTATCCCATACCGTCCCGTTCGGCGGTCAGGGCTTGGACGCCGGACAGCTGAATATAGTCGCCGCTGCCGGCTTTAAAGGTTCCCAGCCGCAAGTCCGGCGGGATGCGGTGATAGAGGATGACGTTGTGAAAGGGAGCCAAGCCGTTGGCCCGCAATTGTTTATCCAGAGCCAGAGCTGGTCCGCTTTCCGGCGGGTAGCTGATGATTTTCTTGCCCCTGAGGCTGCTCCAGGTAAAAGGTTTTTTGTCTCTGGCCAGCAGAAAAGTGCCTTCATAGTCGGCAACGGTGGCTGCGATAACCGGCCCGGCCGGTTGGCGCGCCTGTTCGTAGAGATAGGCCGCCGGGTCGAGCAGGGTCACGTCGGCGCTGTCGCTTCCGGTGGTCAGCCGCACCCGAACGCCCTGGTCTGCAAAATAGCCTTGCTGCAGCGCCAGGTATAAGGGCAAGTGCAGCAGTGATTTTTCATCTTCCGCTACGGTAAGGGTGATGATTTTTCTTTCTTTCAGCCCTTTGCCGAGCGGCAGGGCTATGGCCGAGATTATGACCGTTATGACAACCAGCGTCAAAAACAGTTTGCCTTTGGACACTACAACCACCTCCGGGAAGCAAAGATCATAATAAAAAGTATGGCCGGGGACCGTTTTTCATGCCTGAAAAAACCATTAAA
>WQUS01000073.1 GCA_009781965.1 Bacillota bacterium
AAAAACAAAAAGAAGTTTCATTTTAAAAAGCTTTGGCCGTTGATTGTAACAATTGCATTGCTGATGGTGGTATTAACCGGCTATTACTATCTGGCGCCTGCCGTAACTGCGAAAACCGTTAAAATTGTGCCCGGGGCCAGCGTGCAAGGGGTTGACCTTTCCGGTTTGGAACGGCCTGAAGCTATTGAACAATTAACCGCATTGGCATCCAAGGTGCAAAAAAACACGGTTAAGCTTAAATTTGGCAGTTCCGAACAGCAAGTTACCTTAGGGGAGCTTGGTATTACTTTGGACCGGGACAAAACCGCAGATCTGGCGCTGGCTATGGGCAGCCAACTGGGCGCCTTTAAACGTTGGTACGCCGGGATGTGGCATGTGGACCGGCCTTTGGACCCGGTGCTTAGTCTTGATCAAGCTGTGCTGCAGCAGTATTGGCAAAAAGAGTTCGGTGCTGCGGAGAAGCCGGCCCGGGATGCTTCTCTGGAAGTAAACGCCGCCGGACAGCTGGAAGTGACGCCGTCAGTTGATGGTTATACAGTGGATTTTCCTTTATTGGCCAAAGATTTGGTTAATCCGGCTGTTTTCGCTGCTGACGCTTCCATTGAGGCGCCATTGCGGACCGTTAAACCTAAGGTCACTACCGAACAGGCTCGCGGCTGGGGCATAACCGGATTGGTGGCTGAATATACCACCAACTTTAACGCCGCCCAGACTGATCGGGATCATAATATTGCCACTGCCGCCGCTAAATTGGACGGCCAGGTGCTTGGACCAGGCGAAGAATTTTCATTCAACCAAGTGGTTGGTCCCCGGGAGGCTGACCAGGGATACCGGATGGCCAATGTCATTGTGGGTAATAAATTGGAGTCCGGTTTAGGCGGCGGCGTGTGTCAAGTGTCCACCACCCTTTACAATGCCGCGCTGCTGGCCGATCTGTCGGTGGCGCAGCGCAGCAACCACAGTATTCCGGTGAGCTATGTGCCTGTGGGCCGTGACGCTACGGTGGCTTATGATTATATGGATTTAAAATTTAAAAATGTCTTGGACAATTATATCCTGATTAAAACTTTTGTCGGGAGCGGCAGTTTGACCGTAAAAATATATGGCGTTCCCGACCAACGCAAACAAGTGCAGATAAAAAGCTGGGTCACCGGTACCATTGCACCGGAAACGACTTACAAAGTCGACACTGCCGTGGAACCGGGCGTCCAGAAAGTGGTCCAAAAAGGGATCAGCGGCTATACTGCCACGGCGGAACGGCTGGTTCTGGTTGATGGCGTGGAAACAAGAAAGGATCAGCTGCCTGGGAGTAAATACCAACCGGTGGAACAAATCATCGCCGTACACAGTAAAGCGGACATTCCCGGGGCCGAGGTTCCGGCGGCGCCTGCCGCCGCGACTGCTCAGCCTAAGGCAGCTGTTTCTGCGGCAACTGCAACTGATCAGCCTGCTGCAGTTCAGCCTGCCGGTACCAATGGCGCTGCTGCCGGCGCCGGCGCTCAGCCGGGCAATATTTAACTTCCAGCCGCTGCCGCCAGGCTTGCGTTATTGGTCAGACCCTGTGTTTGTTAATACTCATAATTATTCATGAAGAGGAGGAATTGGCGGCATGGAAAATAAGGTAGAGTACTTTGAAAGCCTTGGCCCGGATAACACTGAGGTAACCTTAAAACTAGTCCGGGAGCGCTTAAATGCCTTGGGGATTAAAAAGCTGGTGCTGGCTTCTACCTCCGGCGCCACAGCGGTGAAAACAATGGAGTTCTTTAAAGGTACGGACGTTAAATTGGTGGTTGTATCCCATCAGTTTGGGTTTATGAGAAAAGAGCACCCTTTCCCGCAGGAATCAGTCAAGGCAGTAAAAGACGCCGGCCACGAAGTCCTTTTTGCCACCATGTTGTTTCATACCGACAATCTTTATGGCTCTACCGCAGCCACCACTATGGCCAATCTGTTGCGCTGCTTTAGCCAAGGGGTCAAGGTATGCTTCGAAATAACCCTCATGGCCACCGACGCCGGTTTGGTGAAAGCCGGCGAAAAAGTCATTGCCGTGGCCGGGACGGGCAGAGGAGCGGATACGGCCCTGGTGATGCAGGCGGCTACTTCCCAGGACCTGAAAAAGCTTAGGTTAAATGAAATGCTATGAAAGCCATTAAACATACTAAAAATAGAAGAGTAATAGCATAATAATTGAGTGGTTTTCATTAAAAGGGCCGAAGGAGACTCAATAATGGATAATGGCGAAGTAAACCGGGACCCTATTTACATGCTGGCGGCTTTGATCGAGATTTATCGCGGTATGAATGTTTATTTGCCCGAGTTTGATCCGCTGATGGAAAAAAAAATTTTGCGGGATGTGTTTTCCGCCGCCATCAGCTTTGCCAGGCATGACGAATCCCGTCACGTGCTCAGCGAAGAAATTTACCGGAATGTCAACGGGGGATCATCGGTCAGAGAGCAGATCGAATTAACCAGGGACCAGACGCCGGACGTGCTGAACGCCAAAATGGTGGCGGCGGCGCACTTGATCAACACACTGGAAGGAAATAAGCTGGGTTTTTCTTGAGAATTTAATTATGCTTGTGGTATATGGAACAGCCGCATGATTTCCTTATCCAAATAGTAACAGTAAATTCCATTTTCAACAGTTTTCAACAGCAGCCGCTGTCCGAGCAATCGCAGCTTGGTTCATTGCCGGTAAGCCAGCTCCAAATGATGGCGGCGGCGCAGCCGACTCCGGAAGCAACAGAGATCGCGTTTGCCGGGCAGTTCAGGGCGCAAGCGCCGCACTCCATGCAGTGATCTTTATCGTTGATCCGCGCCTTTTTATCGGTCACCCCGAACACGCCGTGGGGACAAACCTCCGTGCACCTGCCGCAGCCCACACATTTTTCAGCCGCCAGACTAAGGGTGGCGACATTTTTCAAATAGCTGTGTTTCATAACGTCCTCCCGGATAATAAATTTTGTTAACGCTAACCCAACAGGGCCGCCGCCAACAGCAATACAATCCCGATCACTGACGAAGCGGCAATAAGCGGCGCCGCTACTTTCATTTCCTTAATGACGCCGGAAAAAGAGGTGTAGGTTGAGGAACCGGTGAAATTCATGGCCAGAAAGGCCGACCAGGCCGGCAGGGTCAGCAGATAACCGCTGGCCAGCAGCAGAAAGCCGGGAGCCAACCAGCCGTTAAACCAAATAAACCATGCCGTCCAAAGCAGTCCCAGCAGCCAGCCTTTCCAGGCGAAGGCCCGGCCGGGGATCAAGGGCAGCAATATGGGGGTGGCAACGGTTCCCATTAGCACGGCGCCCGCATAACCGATAAAATCCGCCGGTCCAAAGGGCCGGGCCGCGAAAAGGTTGAGCAGGAACAATACTCCCAAAATCAGCAGAGAAGTCTTGGCGGCCGGTACCAACTCCATCGGGGTGAGCACCAGTCTGTCCAGCGTGGTAAACTTGACGGCGCGCATTGCTGCTGTGGCGGTGAGCCCGGACGACAGAAAAGCTTTTATATCACCGGCCCTTACCGGGCCGTAAACCACCGTGAAGCCGGTTTGCCTGGCCACTTCGAGGGCGTTCACCCCGGGGGCGCCCAGCTGCGGTAAAATTAATTTGTGGTGGGACACAATCCCGTACAGGCCGGTTTTGGCGATGCGGTTTACCAGCTCGGCTGTGCCGAAGGTGCCTTTGCCGGCGGCGCACCAAACGTTGATGCCTTTGGTATCAAGGATTAAAAGCCAGCAACTTAATCCGGTCAATTCTTTTCTTAAACTGTCGAAGGTTAGTTTATAGTTGGCGCTGACCAGGACCGGGGAGGTTTGATCGGGACTGCCGACGCGATAAAGCCCCGGGTCAATTTTGTATTTCATCCTGCCGATGCCCCAGCGTACTTTCCAGGCCCCCAGTAGATCCTTGTAATGCAGCTCTGTGGTCACTGTGACGATGTCGTTTGGCGAAGACAGGATGGCTGCCGTGGAGCAACAGTCGTTACTCATGCTCATGCACTTCCTTTATGGTGGGCAACCTTTTAAATATTTGCTTGGTTTATCTGGCTGGCGATAAACTCAAGCCAGCGCTCATAAACTGCCTTAAGTGGCTGGTCCAGATAGGTAAGCGCCTGTTCCTTAATCCGGTCCGGTATGCCGTAGGCGGCTTCGGCAATGCTTCCGGTAATTGCCGTCAGGGTATCGCTGTCGCCGCCCAGGGAGACGGCGTTTCTGACGGCGTCCTCGAAACCGGTACTTTCCAGAAAGGCGGTAATCGCCTGGGGTACGGTAGCCTGACAACTTTCATTAAATATGTACGCCGGGCGGATTTCGTCCAGGGTTTGGTTCAGGTCATAACCGTAACGGCCGCTAATAGTGTCTTTGAGTATGGCCTTATAACTGTCCGCTGCTTGTTGCTTGTGGCCGTTACGCATCAGGAAGATGGACATTGCCGTCGCCTGGGCGCCCTTGATGCCTTCCGGATGGTTATGGGTTACTGCCGCCGATTGGGCGGCCAAACGGTCAACGGCGGCAAAACCGTCATCGATCGGCTGGGTCAGGGGAATCAGCCAGCCGCAAGGAGCAACCCGCATCGCCGCGCCGTTACCCCAACTGTGATATGGCTTGCGGTCCTCACCAAACAGCCAGAGGACGAAACGCCCTCCATAACCGGCGTCCGGATATAACCGGCCGTATTTTTTCATGGCGTCAATATAGTCGTCCGGCTGGCCGCCGTTCATAATTGCTTCGGCCACGGCCACGGTCATCACCGTGTCGTCGGTAAAGAAGCACTGGTCCTGAAAAAACGGAAAATCTTTTGTTTTAATATTATGCCACTCATAGACCGAGCCTACAATATCACCGATGATCGCTCCCAGCATTTTTACTCACCTACCATTTCTATGCAGTTTTTGTTGGTTACTGGTCAGACCCTTTGTTTGTTAGTACTCATAGCCAGGCACGCAAAACTATTAACCGTAAGCGATTTCTCGGAGAGCATGAGCGCACGGTTAATAGTTTTGCGTGTCTGCTCAATGCTGACCAGTAACGTTTGTTGTTTCCTGTAATGCGGGACTATTCAAGATCCAGCCATGCGGCCCGGCCGTGCAAAGCCAAAAAGGTAAGCGTATACATGGCGTGGGACCATTTAAGGGGGACCACCCAAGCCGGTCCGCCGTTTTCTTTATGCACCTGTTCCGGCAGCAGCCGGTTGTGGTTGGCGTTGTCTACGCACCAGGACAGCATTTCCTTGGCGTGTTTGCGGTTGCCTTCCCGGAATAGGTGCAGGGCCAGCCATAGAGTGGTGATGATCCAGGGGTTGCCGCCGGCATAAGTGTCGCCTGCGTAGCGATGCAAGCCTCCCACCCGGTGGTTCCACAGAGTAGATTCAATGACTTGGGCGGCGGCAGTCAATTTCTTGTCCCCGGGCGGCAGCACATTGAAGGGGAAACCGAGAGCCAGCGTGGCGCTGTCGATATTGTCGTCGGCTTCACGCCAAAAGGTAGTGTATATGCCGGAAGGATCCTTGGCTGTCCAGACCTTAAAACCCTGGTCACGCAGATAATGATATTCGCCTTCGTCGATGCGCTTGCTCACGCCCCGGTAAAAGCAGTTTAACGAGGGGTTCCACTGCAGGCTGATGATGGCCAGGCGGATCTTATCGGCGGCTGTTTGCCACCGGCCGGCTTGCTCCGGATCGCCCAGCTCCCGGGCCATCAGGGCGGCTGCCCGCAATCCGGCATACACCGCGGCGGCGGAATAGGTTCCCTGGGACAGCCGCTCTTCCCAGGGATCTATGCTGGGTTGGGGCAGGTTGTTGTCAGCCAGGTTAGCGGTCAGGTAATCGGCGGCTTTTTGGATGGCCGGCCAGACCAAGGCGATAAAATCAGCGTTTTTGCTTAACCGGTGGTGGTGCAGAAATCCCCAGAGGATGCTGCCGGTTTGATCAATTTGTCTGCCCCAGCCGGGCGCCCAGGAACCGTCCGTAAAGTAGCGCTGCTGCCAATCACCCCAGGAAGTTTGGGTGGAGATGGCAAACAGATAAAACTTTTCCGCTTCCTTCCGGTAGCCCGCCTCATCCAGGGCCATGGCTGAGTAGAGGGCGTCCCGCATCCAGCAGTAGCCGTAGCCGCCGCTGAGCCGGTAACGGGGATCAAACTCGGGGGCGGCAATTAAAGCGCCGCTGTCGTCTTGCAGTAGCCTGACGGTCAGCAGCGAACGGCGGTAGAGCGCTGCCGGCCTGGTATCTTCATCCGCCTTGGCATTGGGCCAGTATCCTTCCTTCACCCAGCCTCTCCAGTACCGCTGAGTCTCCGGCAGCCATTCTTCCGGCCCTTTGCTTTTTAGGCCTCGTATTTTTTCCATCACCTGGTCACTGTTTTGACCGGCTGCAAGATAAGTTGTCACAAAGGTGAAACCGCCTTGCTTAATCGGCCCGGTCTCCCAGCCCAGACTGCCGGCGCTGCGCCCCAGGTTAATCTGATTGGCCTGAAATTGTCCGCAGCTTATCTGTTCCAGGGGATCGGAGGGGGTGTCAATCCGTCCGCAATGATAACCGTAGGGGGTTAAATCCTCCAGGGCGCCCACCGCCAGGTAAACATGCCGGCGGTATTGCACGGCGGCAAAAGCGTCAAAATCAATATACATAGAATCGTATTGATCCGATTCATTAGGCAGGAAAGAAAAATACAGCATGAAAACCGGAGCGATCGTATCTCCGCCGGTGTTTTTAATGAGATATCTGTTGATTAATATGTCGGTATCCGGCAGCACAAAAGACCACTGCTCCAGAACGAACAGCCGGTAATCGTCCCGGTAAACAGTATGGATTACCGTGCCCGAGGGCAGGTAATGCTGTTCTGTGTGCCAGCCCTCTTGATGCAGCCACCTGGTTTGGCCATGGCCGCTGTCGTCGCGGAGCAGCAGGCCGGCGTAAAACTTGCCCATATGCTGACCGTAATCAATATGGGGCCAGAACAGTTTGGTCAGCAGGCCTTGGGACGACAGGCAGGCCAGCATGCGGCCGTTGCCTGTCACTGCCGCGCTTTGCAGCAGCGGGTCCAGTTCGCTCAAAGTATAACCTCCAATAATCAATGAACTAATTTAAATTATACCTTAACCAGGCCTCTGTGAACAGTAACCAGTATAAACAGGGTTGCAGCGGTCAAAAATAAAGGTTACTGGTCACACGTTACTGCTTTCGCATCAAGCCGGCCCGTAAAGTTATTAACCGTGCGCTCATACTCTTCGAGAAATCGCTTACGGTTAATAACTT
>WQUS01000074.1 GCA_009781965.1 Bacillota bacterium
CCCGAATCACCGAACAGGGCTCCAAGGATACCCTATTTGTAACCACCGCCGATAACCTGACCGGCAATCTGCTTGCCCAACTGGAAGCGGTTATGCAGGCTTACCCCGATACCGGCCTGATCATTATAGACACCTTTCAGCGGATTCGCGATATGGAAAACGAAAGCACCTACGCCAATGATTACAGAGAAGTCGCCAAAATTAAAGCCCTGGCAGATAAGTTTAAGCTTGCCATCCTGCTTGTCCACCACCTGCGTAAAGCACCCGATACCGACCCATTCAATATGGTATCCGGCTCCACCGGTCTCATTGGCGCAGTAGACAGCATTTATGTGCTGAGCAAAGAAAAGCGTACCGAAAACGCCGCTGTTTTGCACGTTACCGGACGGGATATCGAGGACATGCAGATGCAGCTTGAGTTTGACCGGGAACCGCCTATCTGGAGATTTGTCAGTTACGGCGATCAATCTATTCGGCGCCGGGAATCCATCGTTACCCTGCTTTGTACTTTCATGTCCGGCCAAACCACATACACCGGTACTGCCACTGAACTCTTCACAGCATTAGGTGACAGCAAAACAGTCACCGAAAAATACGGGATCACCGTCAATAATCTTTCCCGGCAGATCAAAGAAAATTTACTCACCCTCGAAAAATCCCACGGTATCAAGGCTGCCATCAATCGCACCAACTCCGCACGGATCATTAGCCTAACCAGAGTGACACATGACAGCGATTTTACGGCGCCCCTTTCGTCACCGCATAAACCCGTAAACAACAATGACAACAATTCCACCCCAGGAGTAGCCTCTAAAACGGCGTCACCCGTCACGGACAGTCAGCAACCTCAGTAATATCAGTCATTTCAGCCAGTGACAGCCAAACTGAAGGAGAGATTGAATGGCCCAAACCGATCGCTGTGTCGTTCGTAACCAAGCCTATCAGAAAAAAGAATTCTCCATCCGGGAACGGCACAACGAGCGAAAAAACGAAAGCTATTACAATGCCGACATCCAACCGGACAGAAAACACTTAAATGTACATTTCAAACAAAGCAGCCAAACCTACGCCGAAAACTTTGACAACCTGCTGGCTGCAGGGAAAATCAGCACTCGCGGCCAGAAAGCGAATGCCAATGTATTTGACGAGCTGGTCTTCGACGTAAACAGTGAGTACTTTGACCGCAACGGCGGCTATGAGTACGCCAAATCCTTTTTCGAAGCAGCTTATCAATTGGCCATCAAAGAAGCAGGTGGCGAGGAATACATTTTATCAGCGGTCATGCACGCTGACGAGCGCAACAAAGCTCTTTCGGAAAAGCTGGGCTATGATGTTTATCATTATCATTTGCACGTCGTGTACATCCCCGTAGTCGATAAAGAAGTCCGGTGGACCAAACGGTGCAGGGATCCGGCCCTAGTCGGCACGGTAAAAGAAGTTATCAAACAGGTCAGCCACAGCAAAAAATGGCCTCGTTACAAAGAAAACGGCCATTGGGTAAACAGCTACTCACTCCTGCAAGACCGTTTCTTTGAGCATATGCAAGCCGCCGGGTTTACCGGCTTTCAGCGGGGGGAGCGTGGCTCCACCACCGAACACCTTGCTGTGCTGGACTACAAAATTCAGCAGGACCAGACCCGTGCAAATATTCTTTCCCAGCTGGTAATAAAGCAAGAAACAACCGCCGCTGCTCTTGACCTTGCGATCCAGAGCAAAGAGCAAATCGCCGCAAGGCTTGACGAAAAGGCTGAAGTCCAAAAGAAACAACTCCACCAGTTAAATAACCAGACAACCGTTGCCAAGCAAGCTGCGGCTACCTTCGCCGACATTGACCGGATGGGCAATAAACATACCATCACCGGTAACGCGTCATTATCCCCAGCCGATTGGCAAACAGTATCCGCTCTGGCCAAAGAAGGCGTAAAATCCCGGGGTATCATTGCGGAGCTGAAAAAGAAGCTAACCGCATTGATGCACAAAATAACCGAGTTAGAGAAACGGCTCAAACAATATGAAGGCTTGGGCATAACCGATACCATGCAATATTACCAAGCGCGGCAAAGAGCGCCACGCCGCATGGCCAATACAATAGCCGATATCATGAGACAGCCGCCAGAGCAAGAGCAGCGCTCAGCTCCCGAACCAAAACGCAGCATCGGTTTAGATATATAAGGAGTGATAACTAGGAAAGGAGGTCTTGGGTGCAAGTAGCCGCAAGGCAAACAATAGCTCCAAAAGCCACTGATTTGAATAACCCCTTAATTATCGAACATGAACCAGTAGTTGTCGAACGCGAGATAGTAATCAATGGCTTAAAAATTCATCTTAAAAGCGTTTTTAAACCGCAGACGACATTGGAAAAAGCCTTAGAAAATATCATCAAACGAAAAATATCTGCACCACCAGTAAAACTGCCGGCATAACCTAACAGCCGCTCTTGAAAATCCAGGCTAAGCGCGCTAAAATACAGGTGCTTCTATCAAGAGCGGCTTGTTGTTTCTTCTACCTGAAGGAGGCATAGATATTGAAGGAACACAAGCTATACAACGTAGGGATTTATTGCCGGCTGTCCAAAGATGATATTGGCGCCGGCGACAGCTCCAGCATAACATCCCAAAAAGAGATGCTTGCCAAATATGTGCGTGACCACGATTGGACAGCTGTTGACTTTTACGTAGACGACGGTTACACCGGCATGAACTACAACCGGCCGGATTTTAAGCGGATGATTGAAGATATTGAAATGGGGAAAATCAATTTAGTTTTGGTGAAAGATTTATCGCGGCTGGGCAGGAATTATATCCTCACCGGCCAATATACAGATATCTACTTCCCAGACCGGGGCGTAAGGTTTGTGGCTTTAAATGATGGGATTGATTCCCTGCGTGAAGATAATGACATTGCCCCATTTCGCAATATCCTAAATCAAATGTACTCAGCCGATCTCTCCAAAAAAGTCCGCTCAGCAGTGCGGGCCAAGAAACAGCGGGGCGAGTTTGTAGCCAGCTATGCGCCCTATGGCTATCAAAAAGATCCCGCCAACAAAAACCGGCTGATTATTGAAGAAACCGGCGCAGTAATCGTTAAACGCATCTATGAATTGTGCGCGTCAGGACACGGCTGCCCATACATCGCCAAAATCCTGAACCGTGAAAAAATACCCAGTCCCAGAAACCATGGCGAATTGCAAAGAGGGCAAACACCCAAACGAAAATACGAATGGGCGCCGGAAGCAATCCACGCCATCCTTAGGAGCCGTTACTATAAGGGCGACATGGTTCAGGGGACCATAGACTGCCCAAGGTTCAAGCGCACACCAAACAAGCGCAAGCCAAGTGAGCAATGGATCATCACACCAAACACCCATCAAGCAATTATCAATGACGAGCTTTGGCATTACGTGCAAAATTGCCTGAACACCCGTAAAAGAGTGCAGCGCAACGGCGAACCGCAACTATTTAACGGATTTATCAAATGCCCTGATTGCGGTTACGCCTTAGGCTGTGCGAGAAGATATAACACCGAATATTATTCCTGTGGTCTATACCGCCGCAAAGGCGCCAATTATTGTTCTCCGCACTATATCAACAAGAAAGTGCTGATTGAAGCCATATTGGACGATATCCGCAGGCACGCCAAGCTGGCGGCGGCAGATGCAGATGGATTAGCGGCCAAACTGGCGGCAGAAAACGGCGGTGCGGAAGAAAAGCAAATACAAGCCCTGTCAAGCGAACTAAAATCCGCTGAGACCCGATATGCCGAGCTTGACCGTATAATGGAACAGCTTTACGAGGATAAAGTAGCCGGACGGTTAACTAACGGACGATTCCAGAAGCTATCCGGCAAGTATGAAGCTGAACAGCCTTTAGTAGAAAAAAAGCTTGAGGTATTAAAGGCTGATATTGAGCGTCTAAGCGCCGATAGGCAAGATGCTTCTGCCTGGATAGAAACTATCAAAAAGTATACCGATATTCAGGAACTGGACAGAACCGTACTCGGTGAGCTGGTTGAGAAAATCACGGTTGGCGAAGCCCAAGTCATTGATGGTGTGAAACACATTGAAATCACGGTTTATTACCGATTTGTTGGGGCGGTTAACCTTCAATAAGGTTTGCCGCAACGCTTTAGTATAGATTTCGTCTCTAAGAGAGTGTACTCCGGCGAATACTACGATCGGGAAAGCGGCAGTATTTACTTGCGAGGGAGGTATTATGATCCGCAGACTTCGCGATTCTTGACAAAAGATTTCGCTGAGGATGGCTTGAACTGGTATGTTTACTGTAATAGCGATCCTGTAAACTACTGGGATCCAAGCGGGGAAAGCTTATTAGGAATAGTAGTAGGATTAGCGATAGGGGCAGCGGCATCAGTAGCACTAGGGTCAAAAATAGATTCCGGTAGTTCAGGTTCCGATGGGTCAGACTCTGGCGGATCAACCTCAACTGCGCCAGAATCACGCTGGGTGATTACACGAAATAGTTCTCTAACTATGCGTAGTTACCCGAATGGTAAGCCGATTGGCTCGGTTCCAAGAGGCGCAGAGGTTAGTTACACGCCTAATGGTAGCGTGAATAAAACAGATTATATTAATGGTCATCAATGGGCGAGGGTAACATACAACGGTGTCACGGGCTGGGTGGCAGCAACCTATTTGGGTACCGGCAAACCAGCTGCTTCGAGACCAACAGCACCGGCAATAACTAATAGTGGCGGATATGTTTATCCACTAGCTTCAAGGCACACAGCAGACCCGAATACTGGGGGGAGATCGTTTGGAGCTTCAAGAAGCGGTGGAAGATTGCACGCCGGTATGGATTTAATAACCCCACCGGGAACTGGTGTTATTGCTATGACGGGTGGAACTGTTATAGACAATAACAAAGGTTTTTATGCTGGTACAGATGCTTTGATAGTAAAAAATAACGACGGAACTGTTACGCTGTACGGAGAAATAAGATCAGGTTTAAGTGCAGGCACTATAATTACCCAAGGGCAAACAATAGGATCAGTGGTAGCTAATAACGCAAGTGGAGCTTCAATGTTGCATATAGAATATTATTCGGGAACTGTCTCTGGTTCTGTTTTCGGAGGTGGGGCATACAGGAGGAGGTCGGATTTAACAAGCCCAATGTTTATACAATATTTGCCATGAGGAGGCGACGAAACATGAAAAAAATCATAATATTATTTGTTTTGATATTTCTTACTGGTTGTGCTTCTTCATCTAATCAAACAGGTCAGCCTGAAATAACACCAGAGCCCTCAGCACAAATATCAAGCGCCATAAAGCCAATCCTTGTATACGGAAATAGTATTAACCATACGGGATATGTGGTGGGTGGAGTGATAAATGATAAAATAGTGAACTTGCAAGACGGGGATAACTACAAATTGTTTGATTTAAACGGTCAAGAAAAATATATGTTTTTCCCCGCCAACGGAAATCCTATATCCATAAATAGCGAGGGTTGCAAAACAAATTATGTTGCGGCAACGGGAACATATGAAATTAAGGTTAGTTTTAATGACATTGATAAGTTACCAAATCGTGAAAACACATATATTGGTATTGGAAATTCGTTAATCAATACTGTTAGAGAAAAAGAGATTATTGATGATAACGGTTCTTTTTTAATGGATTTTGATAACGATGAGCGTTCTGAAAAAATAAATATTCACAAGGCGGAGGCAGAAGTCGTGATTTCATTGGAAAATCAACAAGGTAATTCTGAGCTTGCAAAATTTGAAGTCGACGGAACTTACACAACTTCATTTGAGTTATTTACTGTAGATGTAGATGGAGATGGGAAAGAAGAACTGATTATCTGCCTAAATGGGCATGATTATTCAACGGAGATATTCAAAATATCAACCAATGGACATGAGAAGGTCTTAGGATATTATATGGGGAATTAAAAATCAGATAAAATAACAAACTGTACCGCTCATTATTTTATCTAATGGGCGGTAATCTTTTTTCAAAACGTATTTATTTTTTAATTAGGGCTTCCTGAACAATTCTATACTTGCTCTACCAGGCAACTGTCCGACATAGCCAAGCCCGATTCTGGCCCAGAAGATAGCGTAGAAAAAAGAACAAAAAAACGCGGAGCCTGCGATTTAAGTTCATCTCTAAGAATTGCAGACAGATCACGCTTTCGGCAATCTCTTTTAGACGCGCCATTATACGGGCAAGGACATAGCGGCGTTTGTCTTCGCCGAATTTAACTTCTACAGCATTACATTCGCTGGCGTCCTGTCGTATTATGCGTCGTTGTTCTTTTTGCCGTGCTTTATCGTCCGGCGGGCGCTCTGCACAGTTTTGGTCCACTGAGCCGGATGCCGTATTGTGTGCAGTAGCGCAGGTTTTCTTTGTTGCGTATTTGCTTATCTTCAAACAACGGGACTTTATTTTCGTCCATTAAGATTTGACAAATTGGTTAAGGATGTGCGGCAATGCTTTTAACCATCACCTATACCGGGCAGAACGCCATCGACCTTGGCTATCTGTTGTATAAGAATCCATACCGGCCGCAAGTGAACCATGGCAAAGCATATGTCTTTTACCCGCAAGTATCAGATGAACGCACCACGGCGGCGTTGTGCTGCTGGACATTGACCCGCTTGATCTGGCGCGGGGCAAAATGGGGACCAGTGACGGCGGATTATTCGATTATAGACGCCGTCTGTTGAATTAAGTGGAGAATCTTTTACTTTGAGCGATGCCGTGCTATACTATAAATGACCGCAATAATTAAGATCGAGCGGTTAAAAGGAGATATTGTGTTGGATAATATTGAAAGAATCTACGATATAATCAATATTGCCGGCGGAGTGGCTCGCACGGTTGACTTTAATAAAGCCGGGTATCCCAATTATGTGGTTTCGGACCTCTGTAAACGCGGAATTATCGAACGTGTAAGGAACGGTTATTATTCACTGCCTAAACAGGACGCAAAGGAGGAAGAGACCATTGCCCGGTTGTTTCCCGATTGTGTAGTATGCCTTGATTCGGCATTGTTCCATTATGGCTATAGCGATAAAACACCATTAGAATGGCATCTGGCGGTTAGCCGCAACGCCACACGCTCCAGATTCAAGATTGATTACCCGCCGATTCAAAGCTATATGGTGGGCGAGAGTACTTTTACATTGGGAGTTGTAGCTGAGGATTGGGGTGGCGTTACCCTTCTGACTTATGATCGCGAGCGCACCATCTGTGACTGTTTTAAACGCCGCGCGCGGAT
>WQUS01000075.1 GCA_009781965.1 Bacillota bacterium
CTGTCGGCCCGGTGGGTCCGGTCGACCCAGTACCTTGCAGACCTGTCGGGCCAGTGGCGCCAGTCGCGCCCACCGGGCCATTAAGTCCTGTCGGCCCTGTCGGTCCAGTCGCTCCCGTACCTTGCAGACCTGTCGGTCCCGTGGCGCCAGTCGCGCCCGCCGGTCCTTCAAGTCCTGTCGGCCCGGTGGGTCCGGTCGACCCAGTACCTTGCAGACCTGTCGGCCCAGTGGGGCCGGTCAAACCAGGCACACCCTGGGGCCCAGTCGGCCCTGCCGGCCCGGTGGCGCCAGTACCTTGTAACCCGGTTGGCCCGGTTGGTCCGCTGGGCCCGGTAGGCCCGGTCGCCCCCGTACCCTGCAGGCCAGTCGGTCCCGTAGGACCAGTTGCCCCTGGCGGACCTTGCGGGCCGGCGGGGCCCCGGCAACATAATTTACATGGCCAAGGCCTAAACAAAAGCCTGACACCGCTTTTGGTACAGCAGATCAACTTGCGGCAAGGACTTTGGCGCGTCTTAGACAGAAGCGTCGCGGGTGGATAAAAACAATCAGCACGCCCGGAGCCGGATGATTCAATGTATGCTAATAAATCCCTATATTTTCGTTCTACAGACATTACAAGTCACCACGTTAAGAATATTTGGCCTAAATCTAAACATGCACCCCTCCATATTATGCTTGCCGAGTGGCATTGGTTTGGCCGGCAAATCAATTACCTTACAACATTATTTTACTGAAAAGTTACTTTCAGTTTTCAAGAGCTGGTGGTTAACACGGCTACACTGTAGACAACGAGGCCGGCTTTGGATTTTACGGCTGCGGATAAATCAAAGGCGTCGTTGGAAACATTAACCAATCTGGCTTTTTCGCTTGCCTGCACCTGAAGAATGGCAAAACCTGTCGTTACGCCCACTTTGATATGACTGCTGCCTATAAATGTTAATTGGCTCAGGTTAGTCTTAATTGCCCAATTGCTTCCATCGGTGCTTAGACTAAATTGGGGAGCGACATACCAATCGATATAATAGTATCCCGCTTCGCTAAAAGTGATCTCCCCCGTAGCAAAATCATAACTTATTTGTGTCCCGACACTGGACACTACCGTATCAAATATAAGTACGCCATTAACAGGTACAAAGTAGACATTGCCTGCCGGCCCTAATCTCTCCAGCTCCATGTAAGAAATTGGCAATCTAATCTTCCTTTCATTAAAAAAGAGATTCAAACAGAAAAACGATTCAAACGGAACCAGGAACCTCTTCGCCAATTTTGAAAATAACAATCCCTGCTTTCACTTGGGTCACTTTGGACAATTCGATCAGATCATCGGATACACAGACTAATTGTACGGAAGGAGGCGAGCCATTTACTTTGATCGCGGAAAATCCGACTGTAGCCGATACCTTAACATGAACAGAGTCAGTGAAATCATGCGCGCCGTTAATAAGCAGCGCAAAATTAACCCCGTCTGTTGACAGGCCCATCTCCGGAACTACAAACCATTTAATGAAATAATCGGCGCAGAAACGCAGGGTAAACGCTCCGGTCATTTCGTTATATTCAACGGTACCGTCATCTACCAGCGCTGTATCAAATAACATCGGTTCACCGGGCACAACGTATCCGTAGACATGACTTTCCCTTTGCATATGTGGATACGGGGTCTTAGATATGGTAAAATGCCGCGATAAAACCTCGCCAGGCGGGCCGGGAGGATTTTGATCAGTGCCGTCGCCCAGGTACTGATAAGTGATCCGGACTTCGTAATCGCCGGGAACGGTGAATAAAACGCCTGCCTGCAGTTGAGGCAAAGTGACGCTTAAAGGCAGACCGTCTTTATATACTATTGCAGAAGCAATGGCGACAGTGGGGATCACATTAATCCTGACCCTGATTTCATCCGCAATCACACAGGCATAGGTATCCTGTTCGATATTGATCAGCAGCCAGGGAATAAAAGGATTATGGGTGGGCGGCGGGAAGTTGGGATCGGATTCTCCAGGGTTGAAGTCCTCAAATATCGGCACCGGATTGCCTAAATAAATCGAGCCAGGCGTCGCCGGACCGCTGCCCGGGTTCCGTATGGTCCAGCATCCAGGGGCCCATACTTGAACTTCAAACTCATAAGTAATATTGGAGAAAGTGATATAGGCCTTTACTTTTTTCCCTACCTGCTCGGGTCCGAAACATAACTGCAACCGTGCGTTGCCGCCCGAACCGGAAGTCATAATCGTAATTCCCGCAAAGAGCGGATTATTAAGATATCGGCCGACCGTTTGGCTAACAACCGTACCATTGGCCAGGTTGGTTCCGGTCAAGTTGTCAGACGTAGGAAAAGGAATTTGGGAAGCTGTAATCGAACGCCAAAGTTTTGTATATACGCCTTCAGGCATAAGGGTCACACCTTACTGTCATATCTCTGGTTTATAGTATGGCCGGCGAATCGAAGGCGTTACTATGCAGTGTTGGTCGGTACTCAAAGTGAATACGGCCCGTAAAGTTATTAACCGTAAGCGATTTCTTGGAGAGTATGAGCGTACGGTTAACTCGAGGTTCGAAGTTCGAGGTTCGAGGTTCGATACTATACAACGTTTGTTAGTACCCGTAGCCCAGGCACGTAAAGTTATTAACCGGAAGCGATTTCTCGGAGAGCATGAGCGCACGGTTAATAACTTTACGGGCCAGATCGATGCTGAACAGTAACGTGTGATCAGTAACCGGCAGGCGGTGGGCTGGCGATAAATTTCTGCCAGCGCATTGCTTTTAGGGAGCAATTTCGATTATACTAAATTTGACGATTATAGTATCTTTAGATGCTATTGCATCGCCTTTGAGGAAGGATTTAGCTATGAAAATACCCAAAAAACCCGCCCAAACATTGGCGGCCGATCAGCTTGAAGCGGCAGCCATCGGTCCAAAAGAACAACCGGAAATGCCGGCAGTGTACGAACTGTCAGAGCAGGAGAAAGAGTCGCCTTATCAGCCGGCGCCGGTTCCAGCCGACTTTGCCGCCGGCGATGCCGACAAATTAAAAGTCGCTAAAATAAAACAGATGCGCCAAATTAAATCCCGTCAGCCTGGCTATGCCCAATTGTTCGGAACAAACGAGACTAACCTGTTCTACATCCAAGCAGAACTTATGGCTGGCTTTGAAGATCATTACGACAAGGAAGTCCCCTTTAATGAGTGCCTTCCTACCTATGCAGATATGAGCGTAAGACAGTTGCGCTGCTATTTTTCCTGGCGCACAAAGGTCAGAAAAGGTCTAATAACCAAAACATCCACATCCTATGCCTATGTGTACATATACGAGCTCATTAACCTGGTTGGCGTTAAGGATCCGACGGAGGCCTTTAAAAAGCTGGCGGCCTTTTGGCTGGCCTACCGGCAATACGATAGCGACATAGACAGCTATATGCAAGCCTGGTTAAAGGATCTTTATATTTGCAACCTCTTTCCTGTGTCCTTCAAAGAACTTGTCCGGCTGACCGGGCTGCAGTCTTTTTATCCGGATGTTTTTGACAACTTTAAAGACGGCGATATCCATAGCCAATTATTCAAAATGTCCGATTATAAACCGGCCAAAAGCAAGTTTGTTGCCGCAGACAGTAAACTAATCCAGTTCATTGAAAAGTGTTTTATGCTGACGCTCAATAATTTAAAACCGCTTTTGGACATGGATGGCGCCTCATTTGCCGAGTTAATCAAAGATGAAACACCGCGCGAGACCTGGTACACTCCTTTTCTTAATGCCGTATATTTAGCAAAGGCCCAAGCGGACCGGCTGGTTTATATCAGCGAAGATGAATTTTACCGCTACCAAAGAAACGGTTGGTCTTTATTTAAGCGCTCTGCTTTTGACGATGAATACAATTCCGCCATGCCAGGCTTTAGCGGCTATATTTTAAAAAAGATCGAAGCCGCACTCAGGGTCGCCAAGGGCTATAAGCACAAACTTTTCGCCGCTGCTCAGCCTGTAATCATAACCATGAGTTCCAGCAGCTATTACCGGGCAAAATACGCTCCTTTGCTCAAAATAATGTCCGGACCCTATCTGGACGGTATTATTGAGGAAACAGTACAGGCTTGTTTGGCTCAGTCGCCTTCTTTTGATCCCGGGCTTATCGATCCCAATACCCAGGATATCCCATTATGTAAAAGTATCTTACAGCTGGCGGCCCGGGACCCTTACGCAACCTTTACCAAGATCCGGACCATCAAAAGCACCGGTGTCTCTGACCGGGACATTGCGGATAAGTTTCGCCAACAGGCGCCATTGCTCCATGGCCTGACTGATGATTTTGCGGAAATCTCCGTTTTTGAAGCGTCCACGCCCACCTTTGACAAGATGACCAACAACCAGTTAAGGACTTATTTGACCTGGCGGACAAAATACAAAGCTGGGATTACCGACCCGATCCCGGATGCTTATCTCATGGTTTATGCCTATGAACTAATCAACGGTCTGGAAACACAAAACACCGCCGAAGTAATTGAAAAACTTGCCGCTTTGTACAATACTTATGGCGCCGACGCTCAAATCGGAAAATGTCTGACGGACTTGATCCGTGATTTTTATGTTTGCAACCCCATGGCAAACACTTTTGCCGCCACGGTTATCAAACACCGCCTGGAAAGCTGTTTCCCTTGCTCGGTTTACGGCTATGAAAGCATCAATAACCCCATTTTATTCTACGGGCAAATATCCAGATATAAAATACTGGACAGTAAATTTTTCACTGCCGAAAACATAGACCTGTTGAATGGTTGTTTACGGGAATGTCTGGAACAGGTGATTATCTATCTCGACGACCATGAGCTTGATTTCCGGAAGCTATCCATCAGCAAATCAACCAGCGAAAGATGGTGGAGGCCTTTCAGCAGAGCGATTTATAAATTGCCGCCCACTCCGGCCAAAAAGACGGTAAAATTAAGCGAGTTTGATGTGTATGTTCATTTAGGTACCCGCTGGGTACGTCAATCATACGCAACGTTAAACGCAGCGGCGTCTTATTTAATCGGCTACATTTTGAGACGCATGGAATCTAAAATGCGCGAAATCGTGAAATTTAAATATAAGCTCTCTGTTGACGCGGAAGCAATGGTGCACCGGATGCCACCCAACACCAAAAATTATCTGCAGGTCGCTCAATTGATATTAGCCGAAGAATTCGGTAATTTGATTGATCAAACGGTGCTCGCTTACTTTCAACGTCATTACCCCGGTGTTTTCAATGATCCCCGGTCAATCTATGAACAGCCGGCGCCGGTTAAGGTGGATTTCAGCAAATTGGAGCAAATACGCAGCGATGCGGCGGAGATTCAAGGCAAGCTGCTGGTAACTGATGAACCTACCGTGGCGGACCTGCCGGAAGCGCTGTCAGCGCCGAAAAAAATAGCGGCTGATCCGAAAACTGTTCCCGCACCGGGCAAATCAAAAGCGACCCCATCAGAATCGGTCAAATCTGAGCTAAGCGAATCCGCTGACGAATGGGTTAGATTGGCCTCCTCTCTTGCGCCCGAACAACGTCAGGCGCTGGCTATTATTTTGTCCGGCCGCGGGGTGGAGAAGAAACTGAACCAACTGGCTGTCAGCCGTCATTTGCTGGTTGAAGTGCTGTTGGAGAGTATCAATGAAGCAGCTTTAGAGAATATTGATGATAATATTATCGAAACCGGAAGCAGTCCGGTGTTTATCTATGAGGACTATCGGTCAGATTTATCCCGCGTATTAAAAGGAGCAAAGTAATGGAAAAGAAAGCGCCTAAACGGATTGCCACAGCAGTTCTAAATTCTCTGAAAGGCGGCGTTGTGCCGCGGGTCGGCTTGGAATATATCGCCGTTGGCCGTAAGCCGGAAATTGACGCGCTGCTTCATGATGTCGGCATCATTGGCGAAGGCGGCGCCACCTTTAGATTTATTGTCGGCAGATATGGCAGCGGCAAAAGTTTTCTGCTCCAAATGATCAGAAACTATGCCATGGAAAAAGGCTTTGTGGTTGTTGACGCGGATTTGGCGCCGGAAAGGCGGTTCTCCGGTTCAAAGGGGCAGGGACTGGCCACCTACCGGGAGCTGATGCAAAATATGTCCACCCGCACCAAACCGGACGGGGGAGCTCTGCCCTTGATTTTGGAAAGATGGCTCTCCTCCATCCAAGCCGAGACGGCAGCCGACACCGGGCTCGACCCCAAAAATCCTCGTTTTGAGCAAGAGGTGCGCAAAAAGATTTATACTGTGGTGAACGAACTTGAAGGCATGGTGAACGGTTTTGATTTTGCCCAGGTCATTATGTTTTATTGGGAAAAATATCAACTGGGCGACGACCAGGGCAAAGCCAAGGCGGTTAAATGGTTCAGAGGCGAGTACACAACCAAAACGGAAGCCAAAAAAGACCTGGGCGTTAATCTCATCATCACTGACGATATTTGGTATGATTTGCTCAAACTATTTGCCCTGTTTCTTGTGCGCGCCGGTTATCAAGGTCTTTTAGTCATGGTCGACGAACTGGTTAATATTTTTCGCATCCCCTTTCGCGTCACCAGGCAGTATAACTACGAGAAAATTTTGACCATGTATAACGATACCTTGCAGGGGAAAGCAAAATACCTGGGCATTTTCATGGGCGGCACGCCCCAGTGCATTGAGGATGCCGATAAAGGCCTTTTCAGTTACGACGCCCTGCGTTCCAGATTAACGGAAGGACGGTTTTCCTCGGCTGAAAACCGTGATTTATTGGCGCCGATTATCCGTTTGAACCCTTTATCCTATGAAGAAATGCTCGTATTGATTGAAAAACTGGCCGCGCTCCATGCCGATTTATACGGCTATCCAATGAAAACAACCGAGCAGGAGCTGCTTGCTTTTCTTAAAATTGAGTATGAACGCATCGGCGCCAGCTCGCATATTACGCCGCGGGAAGTGATTCGTGACTTTATTGAGGTGCTCAATATTACCTATCAGCAGCCGGGGAAAGATATTGTGGCTGTTTTAAATGACAGCGGCTTTGTTTTCGCTAAAGATGAGTCCGGTGAAGAGGTTATCCAGGCCGAATTCGCCAATTTTGATTTATAAAACACGAGGTAAAGCACATGGATATTTTCAGCAGGCTGGCGCCCTATATCCAGGATTTTATCTACGATAATTGGACGGAGCTGCGGGCGGTGCAAGTGGCGGCTTGCGAGGTAATCTTTAACACCGACGATCACTTGCTGCTG
>WQUS01000076.1 GCA_009781965.1 Bacillota bacterium
CCGACCACGAGGGCTACACCCAGTTTGTGGTGCCGGACGACGTGGGCGGACGCTACAGCGTCCTCTCCGCCGTGGGCCTGCTGCCCATGGCTGTGGCCGGCATCGACATCGACCAGCTCATTGAGGCCGCCGTACAGTCCATGAACGATATGGACATCCGCTCCCAGGAGAACCCCGCCTGGCAGTACGCGGCTACGCGGCAATATCTCTATCAACAGGGCAAGACGACCGAGAGTTTGGGCAGTTATGAGCCCACCTTCCGCTACATGGCGGAGTGGTGGAAGCAACTCTTTGGCGAGAGCGAGGGCAAAAACGGCGTGGGCATCTTCCCCGCCTCCGTGGAGTATACCGCCGATCTGCACTCCATGGGTCAATACATTCAGGACGGCCCCCGCCGCCATCTGGAGACTATCGTAAACTTCCGTCAAAACCGAACCAAGTTTAAACTCCCCTTTGAAGTCGGGGACAGCGACGGTTTAAACTATCTGGCGGGCCGGGAATTGGGAGATGTCCAGCGCATCGCCATGGACGCCGTGCGCCAGGCCCATGTGGCCGGCGATGTGCCGAATATCCGCATCGAGGCATCCGCCCGGGACGAGACGGGCTTGGCCGAGCTCTTCCCCTTCTTTGAGCTGGCCTGCGGGATCTCGGGTTACTTACTAGGCGTCAATCCCTTCGATCAGCCGGGGGTGGAGGCGTACAAGAAGAGCATGTTCCGGATGCTGGGGAAGGTGTAAGGATAGGTTGACATAATTCAATACATGAAAAAACCGCCGGACGGCGGGGAGCCATAAAACATGATTTTGTTTTTGGCCGAAGAACGAACTATAACTGCCGGCAATCGCCGGCAGTTATTCTATTTCGGCTATCATGTTTTGGATTACATACGTCGGTGGGCTGGCACCTAAATTCAGCTTGCCAATATTACCTACATAATTGAAGAAAATATCGATTTGCTGGATATTTTTGCCGCAGCGTTTATCCCGAGCGTGGATTTCAATTCGCTCCACCAATTCGTGCAGAAGCACGGGGGAAAGTTCGGTCACTTTGGTGTACTTGCGAATCTGGGATAGGAAGCGGTCAACACCCAGGCGTTCTTCTTGTTGGCTGGCAAGCTGTTTTTGCAGGACATTTATCTGTGTCTGGAGGTCTTTCTGTTCCTGCTCGTAGCCTTGGGACAGCTTCACGAACCTTTCGTCGGAAATTTTTCCAGATACATTATCCTCGTACAGTCGCTGAATTATATTATCCAGTTCATGCACGCGCTTTTGCGACAATAGTAACCGCCTATTGCCAGCGGCAATTTCCTTTTTCAGGTTATCGTCACTGTCACGCCGGAGTATCTCGATCAATTCTTGCTCGTGGTTAGCCGCAAACGCTGTAATGTCTTGGATTTCCCTCAACACAACTTCTTCTAATACTACCCGCCGGATAAAGTGGGCCGACTCGCACGGTGTTTTTTTGGTGCGAAAGCCAGAACAGACATAGTTATCTTGATCTGGACTGAGGCAAGCACCGGAAGATAGGTACATTTTGCTGCCGCAATCCGCGCAAAACACCAGGCCGGAAAAGAGACCTACGCGCCCACTACGGTTGGTTCGTCTTTTGCCGACACGAATCTGTTGAACTCTCTCAAATACTTCCTCTTCAATAATTGCGGGATGAGTATTCTCAAAAACAACATATTCGCCGGGGTCATGTAGTATCTTTTTCTTGCTCTTGTAGGATTTTCGGTAGGTCTTGAAGTTTACCGTGTGCCCTAGATATTCACGCCTTGCCAGAATTATGATAACAGTAGGGCCTTTCCAGCCATAGGGATCGTTGGGTAGTTTTCCATAGACACGCAGGCCAGTATTCTGAGCATAAACAGTAGGTATTTCAATCCGGTCTGCCTGCAATCGGTTTGCGATATGTGTCGGGCCTAGACCCTCCAAACAATACTGAAAGATTTGGCGAACCACCTTTGCGGCTGTTTCGTCTATCTCCCATTTGCCGTTATCGGCATTCTTCCGATAGCCGTAAGGCGGCACAAAACAAATGTTTTCACCGGCCATGCCTTTGGCCCGAAAGACCGCCTTAATCTTCTTGCTGGTGTCGCGTGCGTACCACTCATTCACAATATTACGAAAAGGGGTCATCTCGTTTTCGCCGTATTTACTGTCTTCATCGTCATTGATGGCAATAAAGCGCACGTTTAGCTCGTCTGTCAGCGTCTCCTTGTAAAGCCCGACGCGGATGTGGTCTCGACCAAAGCGGCTCATGTCCTTAACAACAAAGGTTACAACACGACCGGCTTCGGCCAGTTCCATCGCCGCCTGAAAATCTGGACGGTTAAAGTTTGTGCCGGTATAGTCGTCATCAGAAAAGAACACAGGATTAGGCAATCGGTTGTCAGTAGCGAACTTACTCAACATCAGCTTTTGGTTCTGAATACTGTCGGAATCATCCTCCTTATTTTCTTTTCGTTTGTCTTCTTTGGACAAACGCGCATAGAGCACCGAAATTTGGTCAGGTAGCTCCATGCCAGATTTGTAATCCGGTATATTTTGGTAAGGTGCGGCTATCCCAGTGCTGGTGCTGGAGTTTGGCTGTTTCATGGTCGTCTCCTTCCCGGGCAGCCAAAGACCATATAGAATGTGTGTCATTATACCGCACCGTCTGTGGCTGTAAAGTCTTAATTTATATCATTTTTGATGAGGCGTATGAGCTTATCCATCAGACCCTCTTTTGCGTCTTGTTTGTATTTGCGGGCCACAATATATGTAGTCGGCCCTAAAGTGTAATGGGCAACATTGGGCGGTGCCGCAGACGGCGTTGTTATCCTAATGTTTCCAGGTGGTGATATATTCATAGGTGAAACTCCTTCCAAAAGTAGTCCCACCCAATGTTTATTCAGTTTCCGGCCGGCCCATGACAGCAGACGCGGCGCCAGTACGGATTAGCGCCTCAAAATCCTTAAAGGTAATCATGGTAAAAAGGTCTTTGTAATCGCTCAGTTGCTGACAGATATGCCTCTGGAGGGTTTGTCGGCGTTTCTCATCTGGTACAATCCATACCACCCGCGGGAATATGCCGGTGCGCTTCTGCTCCTCTCCGCTCAGGTAATATTTCCCGTAATACTCGCATTTGCGGATAATACGCGAAGGGGCTTCGGTATCTAAGTCCACCTCAAAAAACCAGTAATCTTCATAACCCTCCATGGCAGTCACGGCGTATAAATCCGGTCTCAGACAGGCGCTTGCACCGTACAGAGTGGTAAAACTTCGCCAGCAGGCCGGTTCGAGCTCGGCCTTTACTAGTGTGACGCTACGGAGCGTATGCAGGCGGATATAGGTTTCGGTCACCGCTAGGGTGTGTTTGAGGAAAATGTTTGTCGGTTCATAGGGGCGCGTCGGTTTTCGGGATTGATGGTCAAGCATATTTAATAAGACAGCTCCTGCCTCTTTCAGCACCCACACATATGAGGCGGAGCCTGCCCGCGCTCCACCAATCCGCCGGCGGAGAGGCTGGATCAAACGCAATCGATGTAATTTAGCAAGGGTGCGTGTTGCGGCCCGCAGGCTCGCCGCCGGTGTGGCCGCAGATCGGAAGTGCAATCTCTTTACCTGATCGGTCTGCATAAACCGGCATTTTTGAATTGAGCGTAAAACGGTCTTCTCCCGCTCGGTTAAAGTACGAGTATATTCTTCTAATTTGCGTTTGCTGATTCGTAAGTTTGCATTTGTTGGTTGTTCCATGTTAAGCCTTTTCATAACCCCCAAAGCTAAAGATCGGCTGTTAAAAAACCTTAAAGACAATTTTATGGCCTATGACCACCAAAAATGGATTGTACCGTGCACACAAATTAAAATTACAAAGGTTTTGGAGGCGCAATGTCTACGCTTCGAGTGTGCTGATGGATTTGGTGAACAAGTCCCGCAGCGCCAATGTGACCTGTATTTTAGCCACTCAAAGCCTGTCCGACCTCAGCAAGGCCGAGGACGATAACTTTACCCAGCAGGTCATCGAGAACTGCAATAACTACATCGTCCTGCGCCAGAACAGCGCGGTCAACAGTGAACAGTGGGCAAATATTTTAGGTACAAGGAGCACGATGGAAGTCACCTACCAGTTGGGGCAACAAGGTGGAGCGACCGCCGAGACGGGATTAGGCAGCGCCAAACTGGTGCGGGAGTTTATCTACCACCCGGACGATATAAAAGCATTAAAACAGGGCCGGGCGTTTTTCCTGTCCCGCGACAGTGGCCAGCACTGCCGCGTTGACATCCACAAACCATTTTAGGGGGAGCGACGAATGTATTTCGTAAAGCGAATTTATCACGACTTTATGCGGTTCGTGGATCGCAACCCGATCTATCTGGCCTGTTCCGTGGTTTATTATCTTGTGATGGTCTGGCTGTTTGGCTGGAAAGGACAGGGATTTTTTACTTTCGCCATTATCTACATACTTTCCCTTTTTGTAGCCTTTTCGCCGCTGGGGGAGAAACTGCTCCGACTGTTCAATCATATCCGGCGGTTGGAAAGCGCCAGAGAGAAAGAGTACCTGCGCCCGCTGTTTCAAGAGGTGTACAAAAAGGCACAGAGAAAAAATCCAGAGCTACCGGAGATTGACCTTTACATTATAGACAGCATGATCGTCAATAGCTGTGCTATTGGCAAACACACCGTGGCCGTTACCAAGGGCGCCATGCACACCTTTTCAGAGGCAGAACTAAAGGCGGTATTGGCCCATGAAATCGCCCATATCCTTAACATGGACACCGCCGCCCTGATTTACGCTATGGTTGGAAATGGCATATTTTCTGCCATTATTTTGGTATTTAAGATGATTTGCTGGCTGATTAGCCTTTTGTGGAATGGTAGGGCCAAGCGTGGTTTTATTGAGCGAATGGCCGACCGGATCGTTTTTGTCTTTATGTTCCTGATGACTATGGCAATGGCTGCGAGCGACCGCAAGGCTGAGCACCGGGCTGATGTGTATACTATAAAATTAGGCTATGGTGAGGATATGGTGGAAGCCTTGTACCTGCTCGAAAAAATAAACCTAAGCCCGGACAAGACGATTACGGAAAAGCTGCAAGCCAGTCACCCCCGGATAACCGCGCGGCTTGAGTATTTGGAGCAAAGGCTGGGGATTCAAAAGGTCGTAGAATAGCCTTAGAATACAGAAAAGCCCATGAAACGCCGCAATATAGCGGGTTCATGGGCTTTTACTATGCTAGGGAAGAGGGCGCCCCATGCGGAGCGCCCTATAAATTATTCTATATGGTTCTGGTTATGCCCGATTTTAATTGATTTATAGGGGTTTTCAAAACCTGTTTTATGACTGCCCCTCCGAAGGCGGCTTTTTCATGTGAATTGCACCTATCGCTTGACAAATGTAGATACTTCGTATATACTAATTATAGAAAGGGCGGTGCTTTTTCATGTATACGAGTATCCAAAAATGGGGGAACTCCGGGGCGGTGCGCCTTCCCAAAGTGATTTTGGAGCGCTTGCGTCTGCGGGAAAATGACCGTGTGGAAATTGTCGCCGTGGACGATCAAATTATTCTGCGGCCTGTCAGGTTGAAAAATACCAGCTTGGAGGAGATTTTCGCCGGGTGGAACGGTGAGATGCCGGAACCTTATGATTGGGGAGAACTGAGTGCTCCTGTCGGGAGTGAGCTTATATGATCTTTAAACAGGGCAATATCATCAAGTTTGGCTTTGATCCAACAAAGGGCCATGAACAGGCGGGCTATCGCCCCGCGCTGGTTGTCAGCAGGAGTTTATTCAACCAAAACACAGGCCAAGTGGTTGTGTGTCCGATTACAAATAAAAGTAAACCGTTTCCTATGCGTATTCCGCTGGACAACCGTACAAAGACACAAGGATTTATTATTTGTGACCAAGTGCGCCCAGTCGATGCCGCCGCCCGCGACCCAAAATTTGTGGAAACGCTGCCGGAAGATTTGCTTGAAAAGGCGCTGCAAATCGTATCCGCAATTTTTGAAATGGAATGACGCAGTTAAGGGTGGAGGCGCCGCAATTTATTTTACAAATTCTCTCTTGCTTAACCTCCCGGAAGATGCTATGATGTCCATAGACGGCATGTCCGCAAAAAGTGACCGCCGTTTTGGCGATCACCGTATTAAAAACTGAAAAGGAGTGTGGTCGCCTTGGTCAAAGTTATCATGGGACTCAAGGGCACGGGAAAGACCAAAATTCTGGTCTCCCTTGTCAAGCAGGCTGTCGAGGAGGAAAACGGCAACGTCATCTGTATCGAGAAGGACAAGAACCTGACCTATGACATCCCCTACACGGCGCGGCTGATCAACGCCTGTGACTACAGCATCAGTTCCTATGAGTTCATGCGCGGCTTTATCAGCGGGTTATACGCCGGCAACTACGACATCACGCACATCTTTATCGACAACTTCTTCAAGATCATCGGCGACAGCTCCAATGAAACAATGGCGGAGTTTTTAAACTGGCTGGAGGAGTTCAGCCGGCGGCAGAATGTGAAATTTACGATCAGCGCGACCGCAGACCCGGAGAAAGCGAGCGACGCGATCCGAAAATATTTTTAGTGTATCGTTCTTTGTCACGCCTGTGGTTCTTTTGTCACCCTGAGCGTAGCGAAGGGTCTTAAGATTCTTCGCTGCGCTCAGAATGACATGGGGATCATTTTCATTTCCTTTCCATGTACATTTTCATTTCCTTTGCATGCACATATGAGGGGGCGCGCAATGAAAAAATTATGGAACGCGAAGTACCGGGCGGCGGGGCTCACAGCCTTTTTGGTCATCGTCTGCAGCATATTTTTTTACCTGTTGATTACGCACTGGAGCGCCATCTGGGGGGGCGTCTCGTGGTTTGTGGGTATCTTGAGCCCCATTTTCTGGGGGCTGACCATCGGCTATCTCCTGAACCCGATTGTGCGCTTTTTCCAGCGGCATCTGTTTGATCCCCTGGGGCGAAAACTTTTTCAAAAGCATCCGGCGCGGGCCTTCTCCTTCGGCCGGGGAATCTCGGTTCTGGTGACCGTGCTTCTGGCTTTGGCAGCTATTGTGGCCTTGCTTTGGCTTATCCTGCCCCAGCTCTATACGAGCATTGTCAATATTGTCATCACACTGCCAAAGTGGGTTGACACGGCGACAGTCTGGATCAATGATACGCTGTCTCATTTCAAAAGG
>WQUS01000077.1 GCA_009781965.1 Bacillota bacterium
GATTGCCTCCACCACACCAACGCAGGCGGCTTGTTTTTCACTGAATGCCACGGTGAACCCCCCTTCTCGAGGTTCGAGGTTCGGGATTCGAGGTTCGAATCCTCACGCCGGATACTTGATGTTCAATGTTAGAAAGTCGCATCCCACGTCTTCTCGAACTTCGAACCTCGAAACTACCTGTCCTTCGAACTTCGAACTTCGAACCTCGAACCTCGAAATTACCCGCTCTTCGAACTGCGTCCTTCAAACCGCGCGCCTCGGACTAGTTGCAGCGTTTCTATTTCATCCCTGGCCTCGTCCTAATCCAACATTTCTTGGTCCGAGGCCAGCCAGTTAATCACCAAGGGCACCGCCCGGCGGTATTCTTCCACCACCATTACTTTTTCACCCCGCACTTCCTCCATCCAGCGGGCCAGGTCGTGAATGTTGGGCACGGTGGCGGAAAGGCCCAGAATGCGGATGTGCGGCGGCGCGAAGATGATGCTTTCCTCCCAGGCGGTTCCCCGCTCCACGTCGTCCAGATAGTGTACCTCATCGAAGATCACGTGGGAGATATTGGCCATCCACTCCGGGTTGGAAAAACACCAGTTACGGAAGATTTCGGTAGTCATCACCAGCAACTGAGCCCGTTCGTTGATGGAAATATCGCCGGTGATCAGGCCTACCCGCTGATGACCGTACAGTTTGGCGAAATCTCTGAATTTTTGGTTGGACAAGGCCTTTAAGGGCGAAGTATAAATTACTTCCCGATCCTGAGCCAAAATCTGTTCCACCAGTTTTTCAGCCACCAGGGTTTTACCGGTGCCGGTAGGAGCGGCCACCAGTACGGAATGGCCCGCCAGCAGAGCGGCAATGGATTGTTCCTGGTATTTGTCCAGCACAATGGGACCGGGCGCGACAGATTCCATTTGTTCCCGGCGTTTGAGCTGGCGTTTGCGGCGCCGGACGGTCCGCTCGGCGCCGGTCCCCGCAGCCTCTTCCCAAGCCGCCTTGATATCGGGTAAGTCTTTAAGCAGATCTTCCACTTCGCCCCGCCGGAACTGGCCTGTTTCGCGCTCGGCGCGGCCGGCGTGACGCAGGTAGCCATCCTTGACCAGGCGCCGGACCTGCTCCTGGGTCACACCCAGAATACGGCCGGCATCGTGCAGTTTAACCATCTCGGCCCGTTTCAACAGCCGCTCCAGGTTCGGGGAACTGCGCAACCCATCCACCGAGGAACGCCAGTAACGCAGCAGGCCCTCCAGCCGGAAACCCTGCAGCAAGCCCTGTTCATGCAGGTTATTTATTTCGCCCGAGCGGACCCCCAGCAGGCGCGCCGTTTCCCTGCCGCTGAGGGAGTGCTCCGTCAGATAAGCCGCCGGCATCGTCTGGGCGCCGCCCCGGGAGGGCATATCCAACCCGGTGATTTCTTTTAATTCTTTGGCGATCCGCTCCGGCGTTGTTTTGATCGGCGCGGCAAACATGTCGCGCCGGTTAAGTTTCAGTTCCACACAGCCGGCCTGCAGCGCCTCCTGCTTGGCCAGCACCCGTTCCCGGGGCGCGAAATCCTCCAGGGTAAAGAAGGAGCGTCCGCCCATCCGCTCTTTTAAGGTGTAATGGACATAGGCCAGGATCTCCCGCCGGCGCAGTTCCTCCCGGCCTTCGGGATGGGTTTCCACCGTGATGCGCCCGTCGGGCAAAAGCACAAAGGGCGGTTCTTCCCAGCCCTTTTTAATATGCTCGACCAGTTCCCGGTGCCGTTTGAACATGCGCATAAAATCATTGCGCTGCACCGGCTCACTGCGGGCAAGGTAACGGCCCACTTCTTCCCAGGCCGCCTCGCTGTCCGGGTGAGTATAATGGCCGCCGGGAAGACGCATCAAATGGGCGGCGGCCTCAGGCAAAAGCTTAGCGCCCAGGCGGCGCTCTATTTCTTCATGAGCAACAGTTTCCTGCTCCTGAAGCAGCTCATCCAGTAAACGGCGCTGCCGGCGCACCTCCTCGGCGCCGGCTTGAGACTCCCCGCTCAGCCGGTTTAATTCCACCGTGCCGGCAGCGGTGTCCCGCAGAGTATAGGCGCCGTCGGACAGTTTGAGTACATCCGGCAAGCCGCCCGGCCAGCCCTCCGGCAGTTCCATAATGGAAGCAAGCTGTTCCTTGGTGCGGGGGATCCCGTCTTTTAAAATATCCCGGGCCAGCCGCCCGCTCTGCTCCATATTGGATGCTTTAAGCTGCGGGATGCCTGCGGCAATCAGTTTTACAGCTTCGGGATCCTCCCCCTGGCCCAGGGACAGCAGAATTTGTTCCGGATCGCCATTCCCCGGGCCGGAGGCGGTAATCTCACCCCGGGCGGCCAGGGACTGCAGAGCGCCGCAAAAAACGTTCATATTGCCGCCGATTTGGTCCCACAGCCCCTGCAGCGTAATGGTTGCCCCTGCCGGTATGTGGGCGTGGATCATGCGTTTGACTGCTTCGGTTTTGCCTTTGGCCAATATAACAACTCCCCTGTAACTGCTGCTGATTAAGCTGCTTCAAGTTAAAGAGCCTTAATACACTCTAAACGCACACTTAACGCACTATTAATGCACTCTTAACGTACTCTTAATGCACGATATTAATCTTTTCCCCGCAAGCCGGGCAGCGGCCGCCGGTGATTGCTTCGGACCGCACCGAGTAACCGTGGCGCCGGATAAGCAGTTTACCGCAGCCCGGGCAGCCAGTGTCGGAGGCGTCCAGCTCCGGGGCATTGCCTATGTATACGTAACGCAGCTTTTGCAAAGCTGTTTCTCTGGCCCGGGACAGAGACTCAAGCGGAGTAGGTGGCAAATGCATCCGGTAATTGGGAAAATAACGGGAAAAATGCAACGGGATCTCCGGATGCAAAGCGGCCAGCCAACCGCTCAGCCGCGCCACCTCCGCCTCGCTGTCATTGAGCCCGGGCACCAGCAAAGTGGTAATCTCCACATGGCAGTGTCTTTTAACGGCTGTCTCCACAGTATGCAGCACCGGCGCCAGGCTGCCGGCGCAGTGGCGGTGATAAAAATCATCGGTAAATGCTTTAACGTCAATATTCATGGCGTCAATATAGGGCAGCAAGGCCAAAAGCGGCGCCTCATTAATGTAGCCGTTGGTCACCAGTACATTCTTCAAGCCCGCCTGCCGGGCCAGGATCGCGGTATCGTAAACATATTCGTACCACATGAACGGCTCGGAATAAGTATAAGCCAGACCGACGCAGGGATGACCGGCCTCTTGCTGGCGCAGGGCCAGGGCCACCGCCTGCTCCGGGGCCAGGTAAACGGCAGGCGGATCTCCCTGGGCCAGCTGCCAGTTCTGGCAGAAACCGCAATGCAGGTTGCACCCCGCCGCGCCCAGGGACAAAATCAAGCTGCCGGGATAAAAGTGGTACAGCGGCTTTTTTTCCATCGGATCCAGGGCCTGGGCCGCACACTGACCGTAATTGACGGCGTACAGAACACCGTCCCGGTTTTCCCGCACCCGGCAAAAGCCCCGCCGGCCCGGCGGTATGTGGCAAAGCCGCGGACAGACCAGGCAGTCGGCGCGGCCGCCTGAGCCGGGCTTACCGTCTGGTTTGTCGTCAGGCTCACCGCCAGGTTTATCGCCAGGCAATAAGCCTGGCTCATAAAACATTACTTCGCGTTCCAAACCTGCACCACCACTTGGTCTTTATTTAGCCTTTTAGCCTTAATGATAGCGAATCACCGCAAAACGCTCCAAGCGCACCGATTCGCCGGGACTGATGCCCGCCTTTTGCCTGGCGATATCCACCTGCTCGGCAACGCTGTTGACTCCTTCCAGAGCTGGCAGCAACAGCCCCCGCCGGCAGCCGGAAGACACAATGACGCCGTATTTTTGGGGATCCAGCTCTTCCGGACCCAAGACCGGTTCGGGCGCCGTCAAGATGTCCACCGAAATATCCAGCTCGGCCAGTTCGTCCTTGCTCACCGGAGGAAAACGGGGATCCCGGGCCGCCGCGCTGACGGCGTTGGCGGTTATTTCTTCTATTATATTAGCCCGCGTCGGCTCAATGGTGCCGATACAACCCCGGAGCTGACCGTGTTTTTTCAAAGAAACAAACACTCCCGCCCGGCGGGCGGCAAATTCCTCCGGGGCTGACGCAGGAACTACGGCTACTTCCTTTTGCCCGGCCAGATAACGTTCCAAAACAGTCCGGGCCAGCTTAACGGGGTAGCTTTCGCCCTTTCGCCGCCGGGTGGCTTTTTCATTAGCCCGGGCATACAAATGCTCCTCCAGCCGGCGGCCGGCTTCCGGTGCGCCGGGCAGCAGGGCGGCCACCAGGTAGCCCACCCCGAAGGGGCCCTCGTAGGACAGCACCCGGCTCTGTACCGATTGGCCGTCCAGAGCGCCCAACATCATGGAAATGGAGCGCAGGCCACATTCCCCGGCCCGTTCCAGCATCGCCGCGTCGATGTCCTGGAATCCCTCCACATCCACGGCCTGGGTTAGCTCCACAATCCGCCGGTCATATTCCTGCCCGACGGGATCGTAGCCTGCCGGAGCATCTTTGGTCAGCCGATGGGATAAATCACCGCTGGCCAGCACGGCTACTTTGCGTTTCAGCTTGGCGGCGGCGTCCCGCAGCGCGACGCCAAAGGAATAAAGCTGGGGAAAGGGAAACATCCCCATAGATATATGCACCAGGGGTAAATTTACCCCGGCGGAGCGGATAAAGTAAAGGGGAGCGGTAATCCCGTGATCCAACGCCGTGTTGATTCCATGCCGGGCGGCCAGTTTGTCGTCCAGGCCGACGGTGACAACGCCGGCTCGGGAAGCGGCGGCAAGGATTTCTCCGGCCAGCTCCAGATCATTGTCCAGGCTGAATTTAACGCCGGCCGCGCCGAACTGACGCAAATCCCCTTTTAATGCCGGGTTGGTATTGATGGCAATGACGTCGGCAAATACCGCGGCATGGGGACTAATCATCACCAGGGTTTGAGCGCCGCTGTCCCGCACCAGGCGGCCCAGTTCCAGCATGGCTTCCTTGGTTCGGGCAACTTCACCGTCCCGCCCCTGGCCCACTGCGGGCACCATGATGGGCGGGTGAGGGCAGATTCCACACATCACTACTGACGACATGACGGGAGCCATCCCCTTTCCATACGCTAGTCGGCTGTCTCTTCAATAGTTTCACCAGCATCCAACGCCTTCATGCAACGTGGGTTACTGTTCAAGGTTCAGTACCGGCCTCAGTACCTTCTCAGTACCAACCATGATAATTACCTGTATTTTACCTCTGTGCAGAAAACTTCTTGGCCGGGGCAAAAAATCCTGCTCCCAAAAGTACGCTCCCCCGGAAAAGGCTTAAATCGTCACTGTGCAGTGTTTGTTGATCCGCAAAGTGAATACGGTACGCAAAACCGTTAACCGGAAGCGATTTCTCGAAGAGCACGAGCGCACGGTTAACGGTTTTGCGTGCCCCTCGATGCTAAACAGTAACGGAACAGTAACCTTAAATCCTAGTACAACTCCCGGTCAGATAATTTATCGAGCCATATTTCCTTTAAGACGTCAATATCGGCTTTAAATTCTTTCGCCGTCTGAGCGGCGCCCTTTTTTAACTCCTCCAGCACCTCAAAAGCAAAGGAGCCGGCCCCTTGCTTAGTCCAATCCTTTTGCAGCTTCAAGTCCACGCAAGAGCCGGTTTTCCGGGCAAACTCAAACCGGTTTTTACTGCCCTGCAAGTCTGTGGCAGCCAACAAAAGCATTTTATTATTCAGCGTATTCCTGATCGCGTAAACCCCGCCGATAATTTCCCGTTCCTTATATTGCGCCTGCAGTTCCTTTTTTGTTTTCTGCTCCGGCAAAACAACTCCCCCTTCCGCTATGAGACTCAACTATGTGGTTAACATTATTACTATATTACTATAACATACTGTGACAAAAATAGCATAAGGGCGCTGCCTAGCTGGCGCCCCTATGATTGAACGATTAACCCCCATCGTTATTTTTCCGGGCAGAAATTAAACGTTCTTTTCGACGTATTTAAGCAACCCGCCGGCCAATAGGATTTCAATCTGCCGGCCGGACAGAGAGTGCCGGACCGGGTAGGTTTTGCCGCTCCGGCCATTGCGTACCTGCACCTTATTGGCGGACAGAGCTGCCCGCAGGTCGTCAATAATTAAGGAATCGCCCGGCTGAATGTCGTCATAATCGGCCTCGTCGGCAAAGGTTAGGGGCAGTAAACCGAAGTTGACCAGGTTTTGCATATGAATCCGGGCAAAGCTTTTGACCAGCACCGTTTTAACCCCCAGGTACAACGGCGCCAAAGCGGCGTGCTCCCGGCTGGAACCCTGGCCGTAGTTCAGGCCGCCCACAATGATACCGCCGCCGGCCTCCAGCGCCTGCTGGGGAAAGGTCTGGTCCACGGCGCAGAAACAATGCATGGAGATGGCCGGAATATTGGAACGCAGCGCTAAAATGGTAGCTCCGGCCGGCATGATATGGTCAGTGGTAATATTGTCGCCCACTTTCAGCAGCACTGCCGCCTCGATTTGTTCGGCCAGCGGCGCAGCCACGGGCAGCGGTTTGATGTTCGGCCCCATCACCAGGGGCAGCTCCGCGCCTGCCGGCGGTGGCGGAATGATCATCCGGTCGTCCACTGGAAATTTGTCCGGCATGGCCACTTGGATCGGTTCCCCCAGCTCGCGCGGGTCGGTAATGACGCCGGCCAAAGCGGAGGCCGCCGCCGTTTCGCAGCTGACCAGGTAGATCTCGGCGTCCGCAGTGCCGCTGCGCCCTTCAAAGTTGCGGTTGGAGGTGCGCAAAGAAACCCCAGCGGAAACCGGCGACTGGCCCACCCCCACGCAAGGACCGCAGGCACACTCCAGAATCCTGGCTCCGGCGCTCACCAGCTCGGCCAAAGCGCCGTTGGCCGCCAGGGCGGTAAGCACCTGGCGGGAACCGGGAGCAACCACCAGGCTGACCCCGGGATCAACCATCCGCCCCTTTAAGATGGCGGCTACTTTCATTAAGTCGGTGTATGAGGAGTTGGTGCAGCTGCCGATAAATACCTGATTCACCGGGCGGCCCGCCACTTCCGCTACTTTAACCACCCGGTCGGGCATATGGGGCAGAGCGAGCAGCGGCTCCAAGGCGCTTAAATCAATATCCACGATTTCATCGTAGGCAGCGTCCGGATCAGGCTGCAGCGGTGTAAAATCCTGTTCCCGGCCTTGAGCGGCCAAAAACTGTCTGGTGGCCTCGTCAGCGGGAAAAATGGAGCTGGTGGCGCCCAGCTCGGCCCCCATGTTGGTAATGGTGGCCCGTTCGGGCACGCTGAGGTAAGCGACCCCTTCGCCGGTATACTCCATGACCTTGCCCACGCCGCCCTTAACGGTAAGGCGGCGCAGTACTTCTAAAATAATATCTTTGGCGGCCACCCAGGGGGCCGGCCGGCCATGCAGCCGGATATTCACTACGCCGGGCATTTTCACGTAAAATGGATATCCGGCCATGGCAGTAGCCACGTCCAGGCCCCCGGCGCCAATGGCCAGCATGCCCAGGCCGCCGCAAGTAGGCGTATGGCTGTCCGAACCCAGCAGCGTTTTGCCCGGTTTGCCAAACCGCTCCAGGTGCACTTGGTGACAGATGCCGTTGCCCATGCGGGAAAAATAGACCCCGAATTTGGCGGCGGCGCTTTGCAGAAACCGGTGGTCGTCGGCATTCTCAAAGCCCACCTGCAGGGTGTTATGGTCCACGTAACTGACGGAAAGCTCGGTTTTAACCCGGGGCAGGCCGATGGCTTCGAACTCCAGGTAGGCCATAGTGCCGGTGGCGTCCTGGGTCAGAGTCTGGTCAATTTTAAGGGCAATTTCCTGGCCCGGGGTCATGACGCCCTCCGCCAAGTGGGCGGAGATAATTTTTTGCGTTATATTCATTGCTGTAGATTACTCCTTTGATTATTCGTTTTACTGTTTTTTTGATACCGCTACCCTTATATTACAGCATAACACAAAACAGGTCTATTGATAATAATCTGCTAAGTTACTGTTCGGCATCGAACGGCACGCGTTACTGGTCACACGTTACTATTCAGCATCAAGCCGGCCCGTAAAATTATTAACCGTGCGCTCATACTCTTCGAGAAATCGCTTACGGTTAATAACTTTACGGGCCTGGGCTACGGGTACTAACAAACACATGGTCTGACCAATAACCAATTGTTTTTTTGCACAGGGACTGTTTTTTTTGTTATGATTAGATAGGTAACCAAAGCTAGTCACCGAAAGGGGCAGTTGACATTGGCAAACCGGTCCAAGGTCGTGGACCTGGCAAAAGAAAGAAGGAACCGCACCGGTACGGTTTGGGATGGCGAACGCATGAAACTGGCCACTCATGACAAAAAAAGGGAAGCGGAAATAAAGGCGCGCGAACAACGAGCCAGTAGAAATAAACTTCTGGCGATTGTAGCGCTGATTATTGCCGCGATCATGCTGGGTTCAATGATATTGAATTTTTCCCTTTAAGCGGCTTCTCAGCCAATCATGATCTTTTCTTCCGCATAGCGCACACTGGGTTTGATGCTCCTTTGCGCCAGTGCGAAAGCCATGGTAAGGGGTCCCAGCCGGCCGATAAACATGGTTAAAATGATTACGATTTTCCCCCAGACCGAAAGTTTGACGGTTAAACCCAAGGAAAGCCCGACCGTACCAAAAGCGGAAACAACCTCAAATAAAACATCGAGAAAGTCCCCTTGCATAGTGTGCTCAGTAAAAGCCAGGAGCAGAGTGGCAATCAAAACCACCATCATAGAAGACAGGATGACCGCCAGCGCCCGCAGAATCAAATCGGCAGTGACAGTCCGGCGAAAAACGGACACCTCTGTTTTGCCTCGGATAATCGCAATGAAAGATAAAACTAAAATCGCAAAAGTACCGGTTTTGATGCCTCCGCCGGTGGAACCGGAGGAAGACCCGATAAACATTAAAATGATGATCACCAGTTGGGTGGCGGCCAGCATGTGTGTGATGTCAATGGTGCTGAGACCGGACGATCTCGGCGCCACGCCCTGAAAATAAGCGGCCCACATTTTTTGCCCGGTGCTTAATCCCCCTAAGGTATCAGGGTTAAAAGACTCCAGAAAATAAACAAAAAAGAAGCCCGCCGCACAAAGCAGCAACGATGTGGTTAAAGAAATTTTAGAGTTTAAAGACAGATGGGTCCAATCGCGTTTGATATACAGATCAATAATCACCATGAAACCAATCCCGCCGATGATAAAAAGCCCCGAGATGTCCAGGTTTACAACGGGATCGCCCATGTAGCGGAGCAGGTTATCGGGCCACAGGGAAATACCCGCGTTGTTAAATGACGATATCGAGTGAAATAATGCGTAATAAACTGACTTCCAGCCCAACTCGCCGTACCAGCGCACAGCCAAAATAACCGTGGCCACCCCTTCGACAACGGTGGTGATTAAAAGAACGGCCAAACTAAGCCTTACCATACCGGCGTTGGATATGGCATGGGTTGATTCCCGGATTAACAGCCGCTGCTTCAAACCTATTTTTTTACCCAGCAATACCGCAGTGGATACGGCAAAGGTCGTAAATCCCAAACCGCCAAGCTGAATTAACACCAGGATAATAATTTGACCAAACAGGGAGTATGAGGATCCGGTGTCGATAACCGTTAGACCGGTAACGGAAACCGCGGAAGCAGAGGTAAATAACGCATCCAGAAAACTTATGTTTTCCCCGCCGGCGGCAGCCCCAGGCAAGGCCAAAAGTACCGCGCCCAGCAGGATAATTAAAGCAAAACCAAAAATCATCAAAAGAGGGGGATTGACCCTCTTAAATGACGCCAACGTCCATTCCTCCAAACCAACTTACTACTCGCTTATCACAATGTCTCAAGCTTACGCAATTGGGTGTCCTTACCGACAACCACCAGGATGTCGCCTTTTTTAATCACCTCTCCGGCGCTGGGGGAAATAACCACTTCGGCGCCCCTGCGAATGGCTAAAACACTGATGCCGTATTTTTGCCTGGCGCCTAATTTATCAAGGGTTTTATTGACAAAGACCGCCGGCGCCGCCACCTCCATCAAGCTGTATTCCGGCGAGAGAGCAATTTGGTCCATAATATTTTTGGAAACCAAGGCCCTGGCTAATCTAACGCCCATATCCCGTTCCGGGAAAACAACTTTATCGGCGCCGACACGCTCCAAAACACGGCCATGCAGTTCGGTCCGCGCTTTGGCAACCACCTCTTTCACACCCATTTCCTTTAACATGACGGTAACCAGGATGCTGGCCTGTATTTCCTTGCCAAGGCCCACAACCACCACGTCAAAATTACCGATCCCCAGGGTTTTAAACACCTGCTCATCCAGTATATCAGCCTTGACGGAACTGGTCAGCGAATCGGCCATATTGTTCACGACCTCGATATCGTCATCAATACCCAACACTTCATAACCCATTTGGGCCAAAGTTTTGGCCACGCTGGAGCCAAACCGGCCCAATCCGATCACGGCAAATTGTTTCACTGGCAAAAACACCCCTCACTCTATTTTACCCGGCATAACTGCCATTAAAGTTAATTATTTGTTTTTTTATAAATCAAATAATACTCTTAATTAAACAGCTGTACAATATTAAAAAACAATAAGCGCTTTGTTTATTTAGTTTACATAACTAGGCCATGTCAAGTAAGCCGAAAAAATAGACCACCCATGAAAGGTGGTTGGCAAACTGAAATTTAACTCGATTCTTAAGGGGCTTCAAACACATGGCCTTTGTTTTGCATCAGAGTTTCCAGAACGTCTTCTCTGTCTATTGATTCGGCGGCGGTGGCGTTGCCGGCGAAGTATTTAACCAAACCGCAATAAATGGCAAAAGCCTGTTTGCGCTGGTACTCCGGCGCCGATAGTAACTTTTCCTCCCGGGGATTGCTGATAAACCCCAGTTCCACAATAACGGCAGGCATCTTGCTGTTCCGGGTGGCATAATAATCCACTGCTTTGGCCACCCTGGTTGTATTGCCCAGTACCCGAACCATTTCCCCCTGAATAGATTCGGCAAGCTTTTGGCCTTCTTCCGAGCCGGGCTGATAGAAAACCTGAGCCCCATGCTCTCCCGGTCCGGATTTAAAACAGTTGACATGGATGCTCAAATAGATGTCGGCTTTGTTCTTTTCCGCTATGGCCAGCCGTTTGGCCAGGTCTTGCCTTTTGCGGGTCAGCAAACTGCTTCCATCGGAAGCGCCGTAGTCAATATCGGATTCTCTGGTCATGACCACCTTTGCCCCCGCTCCGGTCAGGACTGTTTTCAGTTTTTCCGACACGGCCAGGGTGATTGTCGCTTCCTCCAACCCGGAACTGCCTTTTGAACCAGGATCAATACCCCCATGGCCGGGATCCACCGTGATAACTTTGCCCGCCACCGACCAGGACATCACCGATACCTGCCTGTCCTCAACAGCGCCGGCCACCCGCTTGGAAAAATAAATCCCGGCTGTAACGGCGATAACGGCAATAACGGCAACCATTAGCAATAAGTAACCCTTCCTGATGCTAAACGTCATGAACAAAGCCTGCCACCCCTTCCGGCAATTAAGGGCTTGTATCACCCCATAAAAAAATATGCCGGTACAATCTGGAATATGAGAAAAATCCAACGGAAGTTGGTTATTTAAGGAACAGAACATAAAAAAAGACGGCCTGTTATTTTTAACAGTACCGTCTCTTGCTGTGTTCTTTTTAAATTAACGTTTCGAGTACTGGGGAGCGCGACGGGCTTTTTTCAAACCGTACTTGCGCCGTTCCTTCATCCGCGGGTCGCGGGTGAGAAACCCGGATTTTTTGAGCACCGGCCGCAGATTGGGATCCGACTCTAACAGAGCCCGGGCAATACCCATTCTAACCGCGCCAGCCTGGCCGCTCACGCCGCCGCCCAAAACCTTGGCAATCACATCAAAACGGCCGAGGGTTCCGGTTACCTCCAAAGGCTGACGAGCAATAATTTCCAGCGATTTGCGGCCGAAATACTCGTCCACATTTTTCTTGTTGACTATAAATTTACCTTCACCGGGGCGTAAAAAAACCTTGGCGATGGCGTTTTTCCTGCGTCCCGTACCATAAAACTGAACCAGGGCCACTGGTGTTCCTCCTTCCGACCTACAGTTCCAAAACTTCAGGCGCCTGCGCCTGGTGTGGATGGTCTGCGCCTTTGTATACCCGCAGTTTCCTGGCCATATCCCGGCCCAAAACGTTATGGGGCAGCATGCCGGCGATAGCCTTTGTCACAGCCAGATCGGGCCTGGTCTGCATCAGTTTGTCGTACCTGGTGGCTTTTAAACCGCCGGGATACCCCGAGTGACGGTAGTAAAACTTTTGCTGCAGTTTGTTGCCGGTTAAAATCACTTTGTCGGCGTTAATGACAATCACATGATCCCCGGTATTTACGTTGGGGGTGAAATCAGGCTTGTGTTTGCCTCTTAAAATTTTCGCCGCCTCAACGGCAACACGTCCCAGCACCTTACCTTCGGCGTCGATTATGTACCACTTACGCCGTATTTCGCTCGGCTTGGCCATAAAGGTCGTCCTCATCAATATTACCTCCCAATGACAGAAAGAAAACCAAGGCATCCGGGGCTCATCGGCGCCTTAGGATTTCGCGCATAAAAATATTTTATTACATAGCCGGCCCGCTGTCAAGCCCCAGATGACTCGCGACTCGTGCGACACGGCGACAGGCCATATTTTTGTTAAAAATGATTTCCACGTCTCAGGCAAACTGCATAAGAGTTTCTTGATACAACCCCAATAATAATCGATGGCCTTATATAGCTCGCCGTTGAATTCAAACCGGAGCATTTTTTGTTTTCACACCATTCGCCAGCAAATATAGACAGTATTGATTCATGGATACGCCTTCGGCGTTGGCATTGACGGAAAGCTGCTTATATAATGTTTTTGGCAACCTTAATTTGAAATTATCAGGATAATCCTCCGCTATTTTAGGCTCTGGAATAAAGTCATTGTCCGATATAGCAGATGCAATCCAACTTCTCTTTGCATCTTCTCCCATGCGTAATGCTTCTTCAATAGTAGAGCCGCAGGTCATGCACCCTGGCAAATCAGGATATTCAATAAAATAACTGCCGTCATTATCTTTTTCAAGTATGAAAGGGTACTTAAGTTTCAGGTAATAATTTAAGTCTTTCATGGTGTCGAATCTTACATTTTTTGAATTATTGCGCATTGCCTTTAGTTCTTTATCGCGCGCACTCACTTTGCTTCACCACCTAACATCATTATATCGTAACGTCACATATGGCGTCAAGAAGAGTCAAGCTTGGAAATGCAAAGCCACCTGAGTAAAAAAGTTCGGAGTGCGATTAAAAATCGTTTTACCGCGCCGAACATCTTCATCTCCACTCCAGTTTTTGATAGAATAGAGACAATGGAGGGGTGTAACTATGAAATTAAACGGCAATACAGTAATGATTACCGGCGGCGCAACTGGTATAGGGTTTGCTCTGGCGGAAGAATTTCTGGCGCAGGGCAGTAAAGTCATCATCTGCGGGCGCAGAGAACAAAAGCTTCTGGAAGCACAGAAAAAACATTCTGATTTAAGTATTAAGGTTTGTGACGTCGCCGACGAATTTAGCAGAAAAGAACTTTATGAATGGACGAAAGCCAACTTTCCCGCTGTAAACGTGCTGATAAACAATGCCGGTATTCAAAGATATATTGATTTCACCAAAGGCACGGAAGAATTATGCAGCGGAGAAAATGAGATAAGGACCAACCTGGAAGGGCCAATTTTCCTTTCGGCACTGTTTGTTCCTTTGCTTGCCGGTAAAGATGAAGCAGCAATAGTCAATGTAACGGCGGGCTCGGGCTTTTTCCCTGCGGCAAATCAGCCGATTTACAGCGCCACCAAAGCCGCCCTGCACATGTTTTCAGTGATTATCAGGCAGCAGCTTGCCCCGATGGGCATCAAGGTTTTCGAAGCGATAGCGCCGGGAATTTTGGATACCGAATTAAACTTGGCCGGCAGAGTAAAATTTAGAAAGGAAAATCCGCACTTTGAAACTCCGTCTTCCGCTGACTATGCCGCAGCAGTTCTAATAGGAATGGAAAAAGACGATTATGAAATAGGCTATGAATATACTAACGACTGGAAAAACTTGTCCAAGGCTGAGCTGGATAAAATGTTTACGGATCAGTTTGCCAAAGGGAGGTAAGATGATGGAAGACTTGTTAACTTTAATCAAGACAAGACAGTCGTCAAGAGGTCTGTTTGACACAAACAGGTCTATATCGAAAGCAGAGCTCAATAAGATTCTCGAAGCCGCAAGATGGGCGCCTACTGCTCATAATATGCAAAATTTTGAGATAATTGCAGTTGATGACCCGCAGATTATTGAGACCATTGCCAATATCGAGTTAACCATGCCCAAAGGCGCTAATGAGGAAGGCAGCGACTATGTTTCTGCTTCCGAAGAAGAACTGCAAAGAAAAAAGACCGGGATTTTAAACAGTTTGCCCGGCTCCATAACAGAACACTTTAAAAACCCTGTCTTTGAGTATTTGAGAAAATCTATAACGGCAAGCAGCGTGTTTTTAATAGTAATGTATGACCCTCGTAAAAGAGCTCCCCGCTCAGAAGGAGATTTGCTGGGAAAAATTAGTCTTGGTTGTGTTATGGAGAATATGTGGCTGATGGCGCATGCTCTGGGAATAGCGATGCAGATTGTTACCGCCGTGGATTATAGCGATGAGTATGAACGGCAGCTAAAAGAGACCCTGGGTATTCCTGCCTATTTTATGCGCGCCTATTCGTGCCGGTTAGGCTATCCTGTTGCAACCAAGGAAAATTACCTCCGTGTGCGTCGCGATCCAGAAGACTTTACTCATTATAATCACTGGAACAATTTTAAAGGTGTTTGATAAGTTAATGGCCAACTTTAGTAATCACTGCAGAAATAATTTTATGGGCCAGTATAGTTTTGTACAGTAAAAATAAAAAATTAACGAATCTTTGAGGAGGAAACGGCATGGAGTATTCCAAGGAAACATTAAGCAATATGGAATTTAATGACGAGTTTACAAGAGACGAGTGCGAAGAAAACGAAGAGGTAATCTGCTCAGTTTGTGGCAGCAATTCAGATATACTGATTGGCTACAATAAAAATGAGCAACTATTTAGATACGAATGCACAAATTGTGGCGCTGTTGTCGTAGAAGGCAACGAAGACAGTATTCTTGTTAAGGGCGAGGAACGTGATTGGGAAAAGTACTTATCGGAAACTTTGGAGTTTCCCTTTGTGGCGCAAATTATCGAAACTTCTGACCGGGAGTTTTTTAATCCGGAGGATCCCGGTCCTATATGCTTTCTGGATATCGTGGAAGTGACGGAGGTTTTCGAGACGAGTAAATATGGCATTATTGTAGTGATAAAAAAGGACAGGGAAAAACATGCCAAACCGATATTTTATATCGAAGCCGTAGATTATGAATCGCAAAACTATGTTGAAATTGAGAATTACAAGAGGTGGCGTGACAATTACTGGTCGAGTGATTATCTGATGAACTTATTGTCGGCGTTTAATGATTCGTAATTGGCAGTTCCAGGAAGCGAGCAGTCATAATCCAGATTTTGTTAGCATAGACGCATATTTGAACGGTATGTTCATATCCAGCAATAGTCTCATGCGGGTACAATTAGGTCTTCTTTAGCGCCCACAGCCCACGCGGCATATCGAAGCGCTTCTGCTATGTCGTCTTTGGTCAGATTTGGATACTCTGCAAGCAATTCATCATGAGTCATTCCCTCGCTAATTTGCATGAGGATCATGCCGACTGTAATACGCGTTCCTGCAATACATGCTTTACCGCCCATTATGTCAATATCATGCTTGATTCTCGTAAACTGTTCCATATCCCAAAAGTCTGATAATAAGCACACGAATCAATTGAGCTTGCCTACACCCAGTTTTTCGAGGAAGAGTTTGTCGCGCTTGGTGATTTCTGTCGTCCAT
>WQUS01000078.1 GCA_009781965.1 Bacillota bacterium
ATAATGACGGGAGCACCAACACCCCGGCCGCTTCCATTTGCCTCATTGGCCCCATAGTGGTTTCAGAACCGACTGCCGCAATAATAAGCTGTTTTTTACTGTGGCGGCCCCAGTAACAAAGCCGCTCGGTAAAGTAATCGTCCCTATTTTCCGTATGGTACATCATCGGCATAATGATCACGTCAACGCCAGGATCGTCCTGCAAAATGTTTAAGGCGGCGTCAAACATATCCACTGTGGCGGAAGGCGTCATATCAATAGGATTATGCACCGAAGCATAAGAGACAGTCACCGCGGCCAACCGGGCTTCAATGTCCGGATCCAGTTTGGCCAGGGAAGCGCCGATACCCCGTTCTTTTGCCTCGACATAGTCGGCAACCATAACCCCTGTTCCGCCGCCGCCGCTTAAACTAACCACCCGGCGGCCGGTAAGGGGACGACCGTGGACAAGGGTCCGGGCCATATCTAAAAGCTCCTCATCGTCGTAAGCCCGGAAAACACCCAGTTGGTTAAGCACACCGCCGGTGACCCGATCCGAGCCGGCCAGGGAGCCGGTATGCAGCGCCACTGCCCTGGCGCCGGCCGAAGAACGGCCGGCTTTAACCAGCACCAGCGGTTTATGGGGACTGACCCGCCGGCTAACCTCAGTAAACTTTGACGCATCGGCAAAGCTCTCCAAATACAAACCGATCACTGATGTGTGCGGGTCACGGGCAAAATATTCAATCAGTTCGTTTTCATTGATATCACTCCGGTTACCCAGGCCGACAAAAGCCGAAATGCCAACCCCGTAGAATCCCCCCACATCCAATGAACCCATCACCCCGGAGCCGCTTTGGGAAATGATGGCTATATTGCCCGCCCCGGGACGCCTGAGATGAGTAGCGGGAAGGAAAATTGTATCCAGCTTCAGTCTTGGTATCAGTACGCCTAATGTATTGGGACCCAGGATCCTGGTAGGGGCGCCAGCTACGGCTTCCTTTAACTGCAACTCCAGTTGGCGTCCCTCTTCCCCCACTTCACCGAAACCACCGGCAATTACGATTACCGCGCCAATCCCTCTTTGCGCGCAAGCTCTGACAATCTCCGGCGCCAATGGGGCCGGCAAAGCAACGACGGCTAAATCAGGGGTCTCCGGCAATTCGTCAACGGTGCGATAAATTGCGGCGCCAAACAAGAGGCCTCCTTTAGGATTGATCCCATAAACCCGGACACTGCCCTCCAGGAGATGTTTGACCACAAAATTACCGGCCTTGCCCGCTTGTTCGGAAACCCCAAATACCACTACTGATTCCGGATTCAAAAGACAATCTATGCTGGTTCTCATCTTTTACTAGCTCCTTTAGCGCTAAATCAAAGTCCATTCAACTGTCAACCGGTAACCAATTATCGCCGCTAGAAAACCTTGCCTTTTGTTTCAGCGGCAAACAGCAATATTACAAGGGCGGCAAACAGGTTAATGCCCACGGCAAAAAGCATTACCATACTAATATTATTATGGCTGGCGGCAACTATATAGCCGATGATAATCGGCCCCAAAGAGGATCCAACCCGGCCCCAGGCTTGCGTATAGCCCTTGCCGGCGCCCCGCAGCTTGGTTGGCCACTGTTCTACCGTAAACACTCCCGAGGCCATGTTATAGCCAAACTGCATAAACATGTACAGTAAGCCGGTGCCAATTACCCAAGCCAAAGTTGGCGCCTGGCCGTAAAGGTAGGCGGTAATAGCTGTCGTCACCGCCATGATCACCACGGACCATTTCCTGCCGACTTTATCTACCAAATAGCCCATCATAAAAAACGCCGGTACCCCACCCAGAGAGATTAAAGATACATAGAGCACCGCTTTGGTAATCGCGAAACCTTTGGCCACCAATAAAGCGCTTAACCACATGCCGATGCCATAGAAGCCCATCATCTGGCAAAGCATGTAAACGGCCATTAAAACCAATAGTCCAATGTAAGATTTCGAAAAAATTGAACCCTGCGTTTCCGGCCCCTGCGGCGCGGCAGCTTGGACCGGTTTAACCTCTACCGGCGGCAACGGCTGCCCGGTGCTTTTTTGTACCCCGGCTTCAATAACGTCCATTACTTGATCAGCTTCCGCATAGCGCCCTTGGGTTTCCAGCCACAGCGGAGATTCGGGGAAAAATCTCCAGTATGCAATCGCCCATAGCGCAACTATCCCTTCAATCAGAGCGACAATCTTCCAACCGCCCACAGGCAATAGAAAATAGGTCAATAATCCAACCAGCGCCATCCCAATGGGCAAAGCTAAAATATAAGAAACCATGTACTTGCCCCGCAGCCGGGAAGGAACCAATTCGCTCATGGCCACTTGGGCCGTCGGCAAATGTGCTCCTAAGGCAAAACCAATTAATAAACGGCATATCTCTATCACGACGACAGACGGTGCAAATGACATGATCACGCCGGCAACGCCCCAAATAGCCATCGCCATGAGCGTAACCGGCTTCCGGCCAATTTTGTCAGACAGGAAACCACCGACCAAAGCGCCTACAATCATGCCCCAAAAAGAAACTGACGCTAATTTCCCCAGCGCAATCGGGTCTAATTTAAACTCTTTTGCAATGCTGGGCATGAGATATGAAAAGCCGTTATTGACGAAAACCGTAAATAAAATCGCTATGAGTAACACTACCGCTAAATTAAATACGTATGACGAACTTGGCAGACGCTCCAAACGGTCTGATATCTTAACCCGATTACTGTCGCTGCTCATTGTAAAACCTCCTTAATATTTATAAATATTTATATTACCGCCTCAGCTGATAACCAGCCTTTTCCCTGTCCCAGGTATCCGGGGTAACCCCTTCGGCGCGCAGCTTATACTTCTCAACCCGCATCACAGCGTTCTTGGGCAGTTCATCCATCAGGCGCACATATCGCGGCACCATAAAATAAGCCATTTTCTCTTCACAAAAGGCAATCAGCTCCTCAGGTACAAGGGTACTGCCCGGTTTAAGGGACAGAGTGACCATGATATCATCATCTTCCGCCAGATCTGATTTGACCCCATATACAGCCGATTGCATTACCGCCGGATGGCCGTTAATGGCAACCTCCACCTCGTAGGAAGAAACATTCTCCCCCCGGCGCCTTAAGGAATCTTTTTTCCGGTCTACAAAATGGAGATAACCGTCTTCATCGATCCGGCCGTTATCGCCGGTGTGAAACCATAAATCCTTCCAGGCCTCGTTTGTTTGTTCCGGCATCTTGTAATAGCCCAGCATCATTGAGAATGGCTGCATGGGACGGACTAAAATTTCACCGGGCATGTTGACGCCTACTTCAACGCCATCCTCGTCAACAATCTTCATGAAATAATCCGGATGAATTTTCCCGCAGGAACCTGTTTTGCGATGGGAAACAGTATTCATGGCCGGAGCGGCCAATTCGGTAGAACCGTAAAACTCCATGGTCTTTACCTCAAACCGCGGTTCAAACACCGCGCAGAACTTGGCTGACGAGGGGCCGCTTAAAATAACTTTCAGGGGATTTTCAGCGTCATCCGGCTTCGGCTCGGCCAAATTCAGGATTGGCAAAGCTGCGCCGCCGGCGCTAGTGTAGGTGCAATGATAACGCTTGATATCATCCCAATATTGACTGGCTGAAAAACGCCTGGTCAGGACCATCCGGGCGCCGCTCAAGAGACAAAGGTTCACACCGGCGTGCCAGGCATGAGCATGAAAAAGGGGCTTGGGGTTATAAATGCAATCATCTTCACCCAAGTCTTTTTCCAGCACCCACTCATAAAATCGCTCCGAGATGCAATAAAAAAGATTGTGGGGCAGCAGAACTCCCTTAGACACCCCTGTGGTACCTGATGTATACATAATCAGGACCGGATCAGACCACAATACATCAGCCGGAGTATATCCGCCATCATTGTTGACAAATTCCTGCCAGTCCACCGTGCGCTTGCCAAAGCCGCCAACTTTGTTTTTAACACTGTCCACGGTGGCGTTTCTGTCGCCCAATTTCTCGTCGACGCCTTCCCCGTCCACTACCACTACGGAGTGTATCTTGGTTGATTGTTTCAAGATCTCTTCCAACCGATCAATAAACGGAGTTTGCATAATCATTACCGAGGCATCCGAATGATCAACCATATAGTTAATTATTTCGCCTTTGTGGAAAATGTTGACGGGCACCTCGATCGCTCCCAATTTGGCTAAGCCGAACATTAAAAAAATGAACTCCGGGCAGTTTTCCATTACCACGGCTACTTTATCGCCTTTGACGATCCCCAGTTTCTGCAAACCGGCGGCCACCCGGTTCGCCTCATCATTCAAATCCTTATAACTGTATTCTTTGTCTTCGAAATACATATAAGTCCGTTCACCATACTTTGCCGCCTGCCGCTCAAGAAGCCCATGGATGACTCTTTCCCTTGCCATACTCATAACCCCAAAAACCCTCCTTATGTCTGTATTTTTTATCAATCCTAAACCCCGGAATACTTAACCCCCCTTTGCTGCGGAAACATAAGTTCTTCCACTATATTTTGGCAATATTTTATACAGGTTGATTTTTCTGACTTTTAAGCTAAATACTTAAAGCTACTGTTACATTTGAGCGACTTTCCGCCGCTCAAATGTAATGTTGCCCCAGTTATTTCTGGCCATATAACTCTCTGAAAGATCTCTTCTCTCCCAACAACTCCCGGGCAATAATCAAGCGCTGAATTTCATTAGTGCCTTCGTAAATCTGGGTAATTTTTACATTACGCATAATTCTCTCCACCGGGTAATCACGCATAAATCCATAGCCGCCGAAGATCTGCACCGCGTTAACCCCGGCCTGCATGGCCATATCAGTAGCCATGGTTTTGGCCATCGAGGCGTACATAGCATATGGCTGATCGTTATCACGCAACCAGGCCGCATAGTAAGTTAATAGCCGGGCTGATTCAAGTTGGATGGCCATGTCCGCAATCATGGCCTGCACCAGCTGGAAACTGCCGATATTTCTGCCAAACTGAACACGTTCTTTGGCATACTTAATGGACTCGTCCAGGGCGGCCTGGGCCTGACCCAACGCTTGAGCCGCTGTGATCACCCGTCCGGTAGCCAAACTCCGCAGGGACATCTTTAAGCCTTTGCCTGCTTCCCCCAACAGGTTGGACTCCGGCACCCGGCAATCGTCAAAAGCAATCGTCCGGGTGGTGGAACCACGGAAACCGAGTTTGTCTTCTTTATTCCCAAGAATATAACCGGGCCTGTCTCTTTCAACCAGCAAAGCGCTGAGCGCTTTGCTGCCTTTTTCCGTACCGGTACGGGCGACAACAATGGTAAACTCCGCTTCTCCGGCTTGGGTGACAAAGCATTTCTCACCGTTGATGATATAATGCCCGTCTTCCAGCCGGGCAGTGGTGCGCAGAGAGGCCACATCCGAACCGGCGTTAGGTTCGGTCTGGGCAAAAGAACCCACTGTTTCGCCCGCAATCATTTTAGCCAAATAGCGGTCTTGATGTTCTTTTTTCCCGTCATTCACAATCTTACGGGTGATTGCCCAATGAGAAACCACATTCGCCGCCGAGGAAAAATCATAGCGCGCCAACGCTTCAATGACCATTACCTGAGTAAGCAAATCATCAACACCGGCGCCGCCGTATTCTTCAGGCCCAGTCAAACCGGGAATCCCCATTTCCGCCAGCTTCCGCCACACATCCCAGGAAAAGCCGCCTTGCTCGTCAATTTCCCGGACTAACGGCGCTAACTCCTGCTGAGCGAAATCACTCACATTTTTCTTCAATAACTTCTGCTCGTCAGTTAAATTAAAATCCATCGCCATAGCACCTCTGTCTACATTTTTCACACGGCCAGGATGTTTTAAATACCCATCGCCGCTTCATCACCCGGCAGTTCCATCGGGCGGAAAGACCAGGGCGCCGGTTTCTGGCTGACCATCAGCTCCGCGCCGTTAATGCCCTTCGCCCGATCGCTGGCCAGAAAGGCAATGGCATCGGCCAGTTCTTCCGGATCCTGCAGCCGGCCCATGACATTACGGGCGATAATGCGGGTTCTGGCTTCTTCGCTCAGGCCCGCTGTGGCAGGCGTATCCACCAAACCGGGGAAGACAATATTGCTGGTCACACCCATCCGCGCATATTCCAGGGATAAGGATCTGGCAAAACCAATCAAACCCATTTTACTGGAGGAATAAGCGCACTGGCCAAAACCGCCGTCCATCCCGGCCCGTGAAGAAACAAAGATATACCGGCCAAAATTACGCTCCACCATCGAATCAATGGTCTCTTTAACCAGATAGAAGTTACCTGACAGATTGACTTTTATTTCTCTGGCCCACTTCTCCAGGGCCATCTTTTCGATGGTCGCCTGGTTATCGGTAATAGCGGCCACACAGGCACAAATGTCAATCGGTCCCAACTCAGCCTTAACCTGAGCTACGGCATCCTTGACACTGGCATATTCGGACAGGTTCACCGCATAGGCCTTCGCTGTTCCGCCCGCACTTTTAATCATCTGAGCAGTTTCTTCCGCTGCTTCGGCGAGGATATCGAAAACAGCTACCTTAGCGCCTTCGGCTGCCATAACCTGGCAAACAGATCGTCCGATCCCTCTGGCTCCGCCGGTTACCACGGCGGTTTTGCCGGACAATTTTAAATCCATAATTATAAAACCTCCCGAAAAAAATCTATTTCGTACTGCACAAAATTATATCTTAAAATACAAACAGTTCATTGCCCATGGTCACATCAATTTCGGCGCCGGTAATGCCCTTGGCGTAATCGCTGCAAAGAAAAGCAATGACATTGGCGATTTCTTCGGGTTCCTGCAGCCGCTTGGCTAACCCCTTGGCCACCAGCTTTTCCTGAATCGGCGCCGGCAGGGACCGGTAAGCGGGCGTATCGACCAGACCTGGCAAAACAATGTTACAAGTAACATTGCCCTTGGCATACTCCAAGGCCGCCGTCTTAGTCAAACCAAACAACCCGGCCATCGCCGCGACATAGGCGCTTTGCCCGTAAGCGCCGCTGGTAACCGCCCGATCCGAAACAGTGATTATTCTGCCCCACTTGCGCGCTTTCATTGCAGCGCCGGTG
>WQUS01000079.1 GCA_009781965.1 Bacillota bacterium
TTAGCCACGGAGGGACGCATCAGCATATTGCGCCGCGGCAGTATTTTCCCCACCACGCCCTCACCGTCTCCCGTCAAGGCAAATTCCACTCCGTCACCCACCAGAACGGGGCTTTTGCCCAGCTTGATTTTACCCCGCATGGCGCACCGGAAAACCAGGCTGCCGGCCCGGACAAAACAAAAACCGCCTACCGTCTTCACTACCATTCCATGCATAAAAATCTCCTTAATCCGCCTAAGGCAATTCCTGTTCCATAACCGGCGCGTTATCCACCAGCACCTGTAATTTGCCGCTGCCCCGGTAAGTTATAAGTTTACTTACCCGCTCATTGATGTCATAATACCCCTCATATTTTACCGTTTTTCCTTCGGCGTCATCAACCATGATTTGCACCAGATGTTTTTTTCCGTCATCAGGAACAATGTCCCGGCAGTCAAACTCAACCTTAATGGAACTGTTGTTCAGCCGCCCCGGGCCTTGGCTGACCACCACGTCGACAGATGTCCCTTCCTCTACCTCGGTGTCCCGGTCCGGTGTCTGGCTGATAATTTGATTGGCCTCGTATTCATTGCTCGGCTCATATTGGACGTTGTTTTCATTGAGGGTCAGATTTCGTTTTGACAATATGACCGCTGCCTCGCTCAGCGTATAGCCACGCAAATCAGGTACAGGCTGATTCACGGGCGCCGGCCCTTTACTGATCTTAATGCTCACCTCAGTGCCCTGGGGCACCGGCTCCAGGGGTTGGGGACTCTGCTCCGCAATCAGGTCTTTGTTCACCCGGTCGCTAAAAACAGCTTCCGGGTCTTGTTGCATGATCAATTTTCTCTTGTTCAGTAAGGCTGTGGCTTCTTCCACCGTATGATTTAACAAATCCGGCACCTCTGTCATTGCCGGCCCTAAACTGACGGTGAGGGTGATTTCCCGGCCCGGTTTAACTTTGGGATCCTCGGGACCGATATCCTGTTCGATCACCGTGCCGGCTGGCTCGGCATCATTTTCAGTGACTATCTTGGTCGTCAAACCCAAGGCAGTCAGTTCCGCTTCCGCTTGCGCCTGGGGCTTGCCCACCACATTCGGCACCGCAATATCCGGTACCTCCATGTAATTTTTAAAGAAACCGTACAGCCCGCCGGCAATGACGCCGATCAACAGCACCGCCACGGCAATCAAGACCAAGCGCTTGGAGCCTGACCGGCCCTCTGTTCGCCCTTGACGCCGCTCCTTTGTTTTCCCGCTCACCGGCTGCCCCGGCTCAATCCCGGCTAAAGGCAGGATCACCGTGTTTTGCTCCGTATCCTCCAGAGCCGCCTCCAGGTGGCGGGCCAGTTCCCCGGCCGTACCGTAGCGCAGGGCGGGATCCTTTTCCATGGCGCACTTGACCACGGCGGCCAGTTCCAATGGCACAGCCGGGTTAACCTCGTCAACGGTGGGCGGCGTTTCCTGGATATGCTTCAGCACCACGGCAATCGGGCTGTCGCCGTTATAGGGCTGTTTACCGGTCAGCATTTCGTAAAGCAATATCCCCACGGCGTAAATATCCGATTTAGGGGTAGCCATTTCGCCCCTGGCCTGTTCCGGGCTCAGGTAGTGCACGGAACCCATAACGGTATCAGTCTTGGTGATGGTGGCGGCGGTGGCTTCCATGGCAATACCGAAATCAGTCAGTTTAGCGCGCCCGTCGGCAGTAATCAGGATATTCTGCGGCTTGACATCACGGTGCACAATGTTGTTTTGATGGGCATGGTCCAGCGCCTCGCTGACCTGTACCGCAATCCGCACTGCTTCAACCGGCTCAAGGCGGCCCTTTTGCTTGATCACATTCTTTAAATTATCACCGTGGACATATTCCATCACCAGGTAATGGATGGCGTCCTCCTGCCCCACGTCATGGATGTTAACTATATTGGGGTGTGACAGGCTGGCCACCGCCTGAGCCTCCCGGCGGAAGCGGGCGACAAAGTCTTCATCCGAGGTAAACTCGGGACGCAGGATTTTGATCGTGACCAAGCGGTTTAAAAAAGTGTCCTGGGCCATGTAAACGATGGCCATGCCGCCGCCGCCCAGTTTTTCCTGTATTTTATATCTGTTGCCCAGCATTTTGCCAATCATATGTCATCACCTCGGGTTTTCAGTAGTGGCGCCCGATTTACGCGCCGTCACCCAGCTCCAGAGCCCGGCGCAGCACATCCCTGGCCAGGGGCGCGGCGTTGCCGCTGCCGGCGCCCGCGTTTTCAATCAGCACCGCCACGGCAACCCGCGGCGCTTCCGCCGGCGCAAAGCCGACAAACCAGGCGTGCGCTTGGCCATGGGGGTTTTCGGCCGTCCCTGTTTTGCCCGCCACCGTCACGCCGGGCAAAGATGCTGATTTTCCGGTTCCTGCGCGCACCACGTCGACCATGTTCTGTTTAATGGCCGCCGCCATTGTCTGATCCATGGGCCGCAGCCAAACAGCCGGTTGCATATGCCTGACCTGCCCGGCCGGCGTTTGATACCCGGAGATCAAATAAGGCTTCATAATCACGCCGTCATTGGCCACGGCGCAGGCCAACAAAGCAGCCTGCAGCGGACTGATCAGCACCTGACCCTGGCCGATGGCGCTGGAAGCCAGTTCCGACTCGCTCATTTCCTCCGGTTTGGCAAGATGGCCCGGGTAAATAAGCAAGGGGAAGCTGAATTCTTTAGTTAAACCAAAGTCAAGCGCCTGGCGGTAAAATACCTGCGCCCCCTGAGCCAGCCCGTATTGGGCGAAAGCTACATTGCAGGATTTGATAAAAGCCTGATTAAAATCCACCTTGCCATGGACCCCGTTATCATGCAGGATAAAGCCCTGCACCGTCAAACTGCCGGTACAATCTATGTTTTGGGTCAGGATTGCCGGTTTGCTTTGCAGCATCCCGGCGGCGGTAACTATTTTAAATATCGACCCCGGCGGGTAAGCGCCCTGGGCGGCCCGGTTCAGCAGGGGCGAGCCGGGCCGGTTAAGATACAGGCCAATGTCTTCGGCCGGGTCATAGGAAGGGCTGGAAGCCATGGCCAACACCGCGCCGGTGGTGGGGTTGAGCACCACCACCGCACCGACCTTGCCGCGCAGTAATTGGTAGCTATATTTTTGCAAATCGGCGTCAATGGTCAGGAGCACATCATTGCCCTTACCCGGCCGGTTGAGCACCCGATCCAGCAGCCCGGTCAAAGGGTTGGCGCCGTCCAGTCCCAACAGTACCCTGGCTTGGGATTTTTCCAGACCGGCGGAACCGTAACGCTGGGAATAATAACCGGTGATATTAGCGGCGGCGCTGCCCAGCGGGTATCTCCTGACATACTGCGCGCCGTTAACCTGCTCCGAAAGGGCCAGCGGCTGCCCGTCCCGGGCCAGAATAGCCCCCCGTTTAATCAGTTTCTCCCTGGCAAACAGCCGGGGGTCCAAGGGCCCTTTGCCGTTGCCGGCCACATGCCCGACATAAAAAGGAATCAAACTCAAATATACGCCAAGTGCGGCCAGCCCTAACAATATGATGTACGCCAGCCTAATCACATTATTCCTCATGTTTTTTTGCCCTCACCCGAAATATTGAGCAACATGCCGGCTAAAATAAAATTGGCCACCAGCGAGCTGCCTCCGTAACTGATAAAAGGCAGGGTGATCCCGGTCATGGGCAGCAGTTTGGTTACCCCGGCGGTGATAATCAACACCTGCAGTCCAAAAAGAGCCGTAAAACCGGCGGCCATTAAACAGGAATATTCATCCCGGGCAGTCAGAGCGATTTTAAAACCTCTGGCCACCAGCATCATGTACAAAAGCAAAATACCGACCCCGCCCAACAAACCGGTTTCCTCGCAAATAGCGGCAAAAATGAAATCTGTATGTACGGCGGGTATGAAACCGGGAAATCCCGCGTTCAACCCGGAACCAAAGATGCCTCCGGCCACAATGGCATATAATGATTGGATAATTTGATAACCGGACCCGGCCGGCGAAACCCAGGGATTAAGCCAGATCTCCACCCTGGTATGCACATGGCTCACTTTGAGAAAAGCGGTCGTGCCGCCGGCCAAGAATAACACGGCGCCGGTTACAATATAAGTCCACCTGGCTGTAGCCACGTAAACCATGGCCAGGAAAGTGCCGAAATAAATCAAGGCGGTGCCCAGATCCCGCTGGAAAGCCAACACCAACAAAGCGGTCAGCCACATGCCCAGCAGCGGGCCCCAGCCCCGTAAGCCGGGCAGTACGTAATACCTGGTCAAATCGGCCGCGCCGGGGGGGGATATCCGCAATCTGTTTTCCACCAGATAACTGCCCAGAAAAAACACCAACAGCAGTTTCACAAATTCCGAAGGCTGCAGACTAAACAGGCCCAAATCCAACCAACTTTTACCGCCCCCTAATTCAACGCCGAAAAAAATGGGCACAATCAAAGCCACGATACCGACTAGCGCCAGCAAATACTGGTAGTCGGCCAGCAAACGATAGCGCCGCCCAAAAGCCGTGGTGGCAAACAGGGCCGTCAAACCGGCAAGCACCCAAAGAAACTGGCGGTAGCCATAAGCCGGTTCAAGGCGGAACAGAAATACGATGCCGGTACCGGTGAGAAAAAACACCAGCGGGGCAATAAAAAAGTCATATCGGGCCTTTTTGTACTGCCAAATCACACTGAAGAGCATAAACACCGCAAACATAACCACTGCCGCCGCCAAAGCCCAAAGAGAAGCCTGGCCCCGGTCGCGCAGGTACAGCACCAGCATCCCGGTTAAAATATATATAAATGCTATAAATAACAGTTTTCTTTCCACGCCGCGCCCGGACAAATTAGTCCACCACCATGCAAATAATGGTGACATTATCATTACTGCCTGCCCTAATGGCTTCATCCAGCAGCAGTTTTACCGTAGCCTCCGGATCGTCTGACCACCCCATCAATTCCTCAAGGCGTTTTTCCTCCACAAAGGCGGACAAACCGTCGGTACAGAGCAACACCCTGTCGCCGGCAATGAGCTGATAGTCAAAAACATCTGTCTCCACCAAAGGCGCAACCCCTAATGCCCTGGTCAATACGTTGCGCCTGGGATGTTTAAAGGCGTCCGCTTCGGTAATCCCCCCGCCGTCTATTAATTCCTGCACCAGCGAATGGTCGCTGGTCAGTTTAGTGAGCCTGCCGTCCCGCAGCAGCAGCGCCCGGCTGTCCCCCACATTGGCCACCAGCAGTTCCCTGCCGTTCAGCAAACAGGCGGTAATAGTGGTGCCCATGCCGCGCCGCTGGGGATTTTGCCGGGCCTCCCGGTAAACAGCCTGGTTGGCCGCCGCAACAGCTTCCCGCAGCAGTGCGCTGGGTTTGCTGTTCCCGGTTTGCTGTTGCCGGCAGTAGTTTTCCAAGGTCTGCAGAGCCAGCCGGCTGGCGATCTCCCCCGCTTTATACCCGCCCATGCCGTCAGCCACCGCAAACAATCCAAGTTCAGGACAAACGCAAAGGGCATCCTCATTCTTTAACCGGACCGGACCACAATCAGTAATCTTGCTCCACCGCATTGTCCCACCTCACAAACCTGAAGATAATATCCCCAATTCTGATTTGATCGTTATGCGCCAATACCGCCGGTCTGGTCAGCGGCATATTGTTTAAAAAAGTACCGTTCCTGCTGTCCAGATCCTCAAGCCAGTATTGTCCCTGCCGGAGCTTAATCACCGCATGACTGTTTGACGCAAACAGATCAGGCAGAACCACGTCATTTTCAGGCCCCCGGCCCAGTCTGGTCACGCCGTCCAATTCATAGCTCATCCCGGGCAAACCTGATTGCTCCGGAGCCGTTTCCACTTTAAGCAACGGAAAATCACCGCCGGCGCCTATAAACGGCCCGGGCGCACATTGATTAGCGCCCATGGGGACCGCCGCTGCGCCTGACTCACGCAGCTCGCGAATCAAATGGACTAATACGACATAAATAAAGACGTAGATGAACACTAGAAAAACAATGCGCAGCACAAATACCGCCAGATCCAGGATCTCCAACAAGTCAAACCACCTTAAAGGCCAGCATCGTACTCCCCAACAGGATGACGTCACCAGTTGCCAATACCTGTCTGGTAACCCTGCTCCCGTTCACATAAGTGCCGTTTGAACTGGCCTGGTCGATAATTACATACTGACTGCCGAAACGGGCGATTACGGCATGTTTCCTTGAGATACCGGCATCCGCCAGGCATATGTCACAGGTTTCCCGGCGCCCGATAACAGTAAAATTGCCCTGCAACACATACTGTTCAACGCCGCGGCCGTCTGCCGCGGTTAACTCCAGTACCGCCCGGCTTGACCGGGGGGCAGAGGGCTCTTGCTGTCGCGGGTATTTTAGCGGCACAAACTGCTGAGTATCTTCATGCCGGCTTTCACGTTCAGGCGCCGCCGCCCTTTCGGCCGCCGGCTGCTGTTCAAAGCTCCCCTCTACGGACAATCGCTCAACCGGAGGTTCCCACTCCGGCGCCGCGGCAATAAAATCGATCATCAGCAAGCCGGCCAGTTCGTAATTCTTTTCCGCCGCCTTTTCGGCGATGAACTCCTTCAATTCGCCGGCCAAGCGCTCCAAAATCGGCTCCAGAGCCTGATAATCACTTTGGCTTAAGATAATCCGGTAGCGGTTGGGCACAAAAACACCGGTCAGGCCGGCCTGACGTTTACGGCGCATTTCCCGGCCCATCTGCCTGGCAATATCCACCGGCTGGAGATGTTCCCCCGGCCTGGTGATCAAAAACAGTTTATTAATATATTTCTCCAGGTTTTCTTCCAGTTCGCTGAAGAAACTCATCTTTCATTACACCTCTTGTTTTAGGGCGTCAAAACTCTTCTCCTCAGCTGTCCACAAGCGGCGTCAATATCCAAACCAAGTTCCCGGCGCACCGTAACCGGATAACCGGCCTGCTCCAGCAATAACCGGAACGAGTTGGCGGTCTCCCGGCCGGCTGGGCCAAAGCTCCGGCCGGCTACCGGATTAGCGGGAATCAGGTTGATGTGACAGTGAATACCGCGTAAAATACCGGCCAGTTCCCGGGCAGCCTGCTCATCATCG
>WQUS01000080.1 GCA_009781965.1 Bacillota bacterium
CACTAAAGATGCCGTGATGATGGTGGAGGCCGGCGCCAAGGAAGTGCCGGAAGAAATCATGCTGGAAGCAATCATGACCGGCCACGAAAAGATTAAGGAAATTGTGGCGGCCATTGAGGAATTCCGCCAGGAAGCGCTGCAAATGGGATTGGCCAAGGAGAAATTTACTCCCGAACTTGCCGTGGTGGAAGAAACGCTGGAGAACGCCGTTAACGACCGCGCCACTGAAGAAATCAAGGTCGCCTTGCAGCAGTGTATTGCCCGGCAACTCTCCAAACAGGAACGCGAGGAGATGCTGAGCCAGCTGGAGGATAAAATTGCCGCCGAACTGGCGGAAGTTTATCCGGAGCAGGAAAAAGCCATTATGGCGGTTTTGGAAAGCATTGAAAAGAAATTGATGCGCCGGTTTATCCTGGCCGACCGGGTGCGGATTGACGGCCGGGCTCTGAATGAGGTGCGGCCCATCACCGTTGAAGTAGGGATTTTGCCGCGCACCCACGGTTCCGGTCTCTTTACCCGGGGGCAGACCCAGGTGCTGTCCATTGTGACCTTGGGGGCTATTTCCGAAGAACAGATCCTGGACGGTTTAGGAAGCAACCAACCGAAGCGGTTTATGCACCATTACAACTTCCCGCCTTTCAGCACCGGTGAAACCAAGCCGATGCGCTCGGCCGGCCGCAGGGAAATCGGCCATGGCGCCCTGGCCGAACGGGCTGTCGAACCGATCATCCCCGAAGAGGAAAGCTTCCCTTACACCGTTAGGATTGTTTCCGAGGCGGTGGAGAGTAACGGTTCCACTTCCATGGGCAGTGTATGCGCCAGTTGCCTGGCCTTGATGGAAGCGGGCGTGCCCATTAAAGCGCCGGTGTCCGGAGTGGCGATGGGGCTGATTAAAGAAGGGGAAGAGTTTGCCGTATTGACCGATATCCAGGGCATGGAAGGCTTTTTAGGCGATATGGATTTTAAAGTGGCCGGTACCAGCCGGGGTGTGACAGCCCTGCAGATGGATATCAAAATAGCCGGTATTGACAAGGAAATACTGCGTACCGCCCTGGATCAAGCCCATGAGGGCCGGATGCATATTATGGGCAAAATGACCGATGTGATTCCCAAACCCAAGGACGACCTGTCGCCTTACGCGCCCAGAATCATTCAAACCAGCATCCACCCGGATAAGATTAGGGATGTGATTGGACCGGGCGGCAAAATTATTAAAAAGATTATTGAGGAAACCGGCGTGGACATTGATATTGAGGACGACGGCAAAGTATACATCGGCGCCGTTAATCCCGAAGCCGGCAAACAGGCGCTGGCCATTATCGAGAGTCTGACTGCCGATGTGGAAACAGGCGAGATTTATAAAGGCCGGGTCACCAGAGTAACGGATTTCGGCTGTTTCGTCGAGGTCATTCCGGGCGTACTGGGTATGCCGGGCAAAGAAGGTTTAGTGCATATATCCCAGCTGGCTTACGAACGGGTGGAAAAGACTGAAGATGTGGTTAAAGAAGGGGACATCATTGAAGTTAAGGCGATCGGCTATGACAATCAGGGTCGGTTGAAACTCTCCAAGAAAGACACGATGCCGGCGCCGGAAGGCTATGTACCCAGACCGGATCGCCCGCCCAGACCCAGGGAAGGCGGCAGGGAAAGAGACAGCCGCCGCCCCTTTAACAGCAACCGCCGCCCGCCAAGCAACAGAAGTTAACGCGAGATAACAAGAGATAAGCACCCCGATACGGGGTCTTATTTTTTTGTTTGATAAAAGGGAAAATATAGTTATCCATAATACAGGCTCTCATTTAATCAAGAGTGTAGATAGGAATAACTTCCGGCTGCCGGCGCTATGGACCCACAGTTGAAGCCGCTCCGGCAGAGAAAAGCAACTCTTGATAAAGGCTTAGATAAGCTGCCCGTTCGCGGGTAAAAGTGTATTGTTCCTGGACCAGCTTTTGCGCTCTTTGCCCCATTTGCTCCGCTGAGCCGGGCTGGCTTATAAATCTGGCGCCATAAAAGCTCAATTCTTCGGGACTGGCGACATAAAATCCTTCGTTGCCGGCGGTAATCAGGCCCCGATTACCGGGCACGGACCGCAATAGACACGGAATGCCCAGGCTCATAGCCTCCAAAGCTCCCTGGGGCTGTCCTTCGGACTTGGAGGTGTTGAGCACCACATTCCCTAAGCTAAGTATGCCGCTCATGGCCGGGTGAGGAAAAGAGCCTAAATAGCGGATCCAGGGCTGATCCTGCATTTCCTTTTGGATTTGCCCAGCATATTCCGGTTCCAGTATTTCTCCCACCAAGACCAAGCGCACTTGGGGAAAGTTTTGGGCTAAAGGGGTTAAGCCCTGGATAGCAAAACCGATATCCTTGATTGGGCGAAAACCGCTGGGTAAGAGAAAGACAAAATCATCCGGCTGTAACCCCCATTGCTCCCGGGAACAGGGCTCGCCCGGCGGTAAATAAACTCCTTGCGGGATAACCGCGATTTTATGACTCCACTGGGGATAGGCGGCCTGGAGTTCCTGATGGAAATCAGGGTGAAATACCACAATCCGCCGGACGGCCTGCAATGCCCGGAGTACTGTCTCTGCCGCCGGCCGGTGTAAACCTTGGCCGGGCGGTAATGAACGGTGGTTTAAATCCTGACGGCCTAAGTCCTGGTTCAGGTCCGTGCCGGTGGCGGTTAGTACCAAGGGTAAAGAGCTCAGTTCCGGAACCGCGGCTAAAACTTCTCCCAAATACCGGCCGTGAAAGCCGTGGACCAGGGAAAAATCCTGTTGCCGTAAAATATTGCGCAGTTGCTCCGGCCAGTTTGCTGTTTCCAAAGAGAAAATCTGTACTTTGATTCCTTTTTCCCGCATTCCCCAAGCCAGTCTGGCCACGGTGCGGCTATTGCCCCGATGTGCTTTATAAAACGGAGTAATCATCAGGATTGACTCCGGCAGCGCTTGACTATACATGCTTTTCACTGTTTATCCGCCTAACTGATCTGCTAAATTTAGTTAAAGGTCTTTAAAAATTTGTAATCAAAGAAGTTTGCAGCTCCAGTAGCTGAAAACATTCGCAATAGGCGCCTTTACCGGTCATAATGCCCCGGTAGCGATTCAATCCTTGCACTGCTTCTTCGTAAGGGAGCAGGGCTGTTTGAGAACTATGAGCCCGCACAGCCCGCCGCTTTTGGTCAAAAAAATCCGTAATATCTTCAGTATAATTGACCGTTTGAAGCGGAGTCAATACTTCGTAGGTCAATAAAGCGTCTACCGCCCACGGGGTCGCGCCGCATTGGAGGAACCAAGGTCCCTTTGCCCGCCGGCAAGCCTCCCGGACGATAGCAAAAGCCTGGCGGTGGTCCCGGGGTTCTTCTTGGGCATGGCTTACGTAAACCATATGGGGTTGGTGCTGTCTGATCAAGGCCACACTTTGTTCTATGGTATCATTGTCGTAACTTAAATAGCCGTCAGGGTAACGGCAGAAGATTGTTTCGCTAACCCCCAATACCAGGGCCGCAGCTTTGGCTTCAGCTTCCCGGCGGGCCGCTAAAGCGGGAGAAGACTGCTCCAGGCTGCCCGCTCCCCCTGAAGTTAGATAAACCACCTTGACCATATTTCCTGCTTGGACGTGCTTGGCAATACTTCCCCCGCAGCCCAGCACATCGTCGTCCGGATGGGGAGCAAACACTAAAACCCGTTGCTGCATTAATTTCTCTCCTCGTAATTTATTCAGCCCCATATCATGATGGTAAAGGGCGCCACTATGGCACGATCAAAAGTCTCCGCCAAGGGTTTGGGCGCAGTTTCCCCGGCCCAGACAGGTAAGCTTCCGGCCCAAAACAAAATAAGAGCTAAAGTTAGGCTCTTAAATATTCTTTTCATTTAATCAGGCTCCTTGGGTCAGTTGTTTTTATATTCTCACCTTAGTTAGGTGCACAAAACATGTTGCTTTATTATACCTAATTGTTTACGGTGGCAAAACCCTTGGTGTTAGCCCACATCCGGTTGAATTCGGCCTGGTAGGCAAGGGCCAAGGTTGGATTATTGATCACCACAAGGTTTTCATCGTTGCGGCTGTCTGCACTTACGGTATAATTGAAGGAGCCGGTGGTCACTATCTTGTCATCAACAATGGAAACTTTCAGGTGCATGAGACCGGAATGGGTGTTTTCTTTGACCGGTATCCCGGCGCTGATAAACTTCGCAATCATCTGCCGCTGGGTTTTATTGCTGGCCAACTGGCTTTTATCCGTGATCACCCTTACCTGGACCCCGCGTTTTTTGGCGGCGAGAATACCGTTTGCAATGTCCTTCTGGGTAAGCGAGTATATGGCCACATCCAGCGTTTGTTGCGCCGTAGCGTATTGATCGGTTAAAAGTTTTACCGTGTCGGACGGCGCAGCCGCATCCGAACGGGGAAAGATAACCCGAATGTTATTGTCCGGGATAGCTGCTTGGCTGACAGCCGTTGGTCCGGATGGCCCGGAGCTGGGCAGGACGCCTGGGTCGGCTAAGATGTTAAAGGCGCCGAGAAATTGATGCATTGATGTAGGAACGGCCGGAAAGGCGCCGGTAGCCTGCTCATAGGCGAAAATTAAGTATAAGCAGGCGATTAAAGCGAAAATAGTTACGGTCCAATGGGATAACCTCTGGGATGACTTCTTCATTTTTATGCTCCTTCTGCCCAATATCAACTGACAATTGATTCAGCCAACTAACCATTTGTTTATCTGCTAATTTACTATATTGTAAAGATAATGTGCATAGCTGTCAAAATATTTCCCAGCGCCATAGCGGTCTTCATTCAGCTGTCTGTGTGGCGCTGTTCCGGGCGGCAAAACAGGTTTTTGTTTATGCGTTACTGTTCGGTATCAAGCCGGCCCGTAAAGTTATTAACCGTGCGCTCATGCTCTCCGAGAAATCGCTTACGGTTAATAACTTTACGGGCCTGGGCTAGGGTACTAACAAACGTTGCATAGTATCGAACCTCGAACTTCGAACATCGAGTAAACCGTGCGCTCATACTCTCCGAGAAATCGCTTCCGGTTAATAGTTTTGCGGGCCTGGGCTATGAGTATGAACAAACATGTGAACAGTAACCAGTGGGCCAAGTCCTGGCAGAAATGAACATGACGGGGAAAACGGGCATAATAATGGGGATGACCGTTGTTGACGGCAGCCGGATGATTCTTTTCCGGATCGTGTAACAGAGAGGATTAGCAAACTTATGTTGGAAAAACTGCGCCAGACATTGCACCTTTTATCCGGCTTGCCGATGACCATAGCGGGGGGGCTGTTTCTTGCCTGCAGTTTGCTGCTCACACTTACCAAAACAGGTACGCCGGTAGATCCCGGTTGGGTAACGGTCTTGATCTCCGGTTTGCCGATTGCCTATGCCGCCAGCAAGGAATTATTTGGGGAAAGGCAAATTACTTCCGAACTGCTGATTACCATCGCCATGATTGCCTCAATCACCATTGACCAACTGTTTGCGGCGGGTGAGATTGCGTTTATCATGGCTATTGGCGCGATATTGGAAGAGAAAACAATCGCCCGGGCCCAAAAAGGGTTGAAAAATCTGCTCAGCCTTGCTCCGGTCCAAGGGCGCAGAATTAACGGGGCGGCTGAGGAAATGATCCCGGCCGAACAAATCAAGGCGGGGGATGTGCTGCGCGTATTGCCCGGCGAATCAATTCCCGTGGACGGCGCCATAGTTGGCGGCGACACCTCGGTGGATCAATCGATTATGACCGGCGAATCTTTGCCGGTGGACAAAACAGTTGGCGACAGCGTGTACTGCGGTACGATTAACTGCTTCGGCGCCATTGACATTAAAGCGACTAAGGTTGGCGAGGATTCCTCGCTGCAAAAACTGATTCACTTGGTCCGGGAAGCGGAAAAGAACAAAGCGCCGATGCAGCGTATTGTTGATCAATGGGCAGTCTGGCTGGTGCCGATAGCGCTGGCGATTGCCGTTATTACATATCTGCTGACCAGGGATATTACGCGAGCGGTTACGGTGTTGGTCGTATTCTGCCCCTGCGCACTGGTTTTGGCTACGCCGACCTCGATCATGGCGGCTATCGGGCAGGCCGCGAAGCACGGGGTGGTCATCAAGACCGGCGAAGCGTTGGAACGGATGGGTAAAGTGGATATCGTGGCTTTTGATAAGACTGGGACCATTACCCAGGGCCATCTGGCGGTCAGCGACGTGGTTTCCTTGGCTCCGGATCTGACAGACAAAGAGCTGCTTGCCTTTACCGCCTCGGCCGAATCCCACTCGGAACACCCGCTTGGTAAGGCGGTGGTAATCTATGCCCATGAACAGGGGATACCGCTAGAGCCGGTTGAGAATTTCAAAATGCTGCCGGGCAGGGGGATTAGCGCATCGGTCAAAGGGCGGCAAGTGCTGTGCGGCAGCGGCGCCTTTCTGCAAGAAAACGGCGTTGTCTTTGACGCTGACGGGACGGCGGTCATAGAGAGGCTGCGCAGCCAGGGTAAGGCGATTATCCTGGTCGCCAATGACGGTAAAGGCAAAGGCATTATCGCTTTGTCCGATACATTGCGCGCCGCGGCACAGGGCATGATTCAGGAACTTAAACAAACCCGTACCGACGCTGTTCTGCTGACCGGCGATCACAGGCAGACGGCTGATTACTTTGCGGAGCAGGTGGGTATCACATCCGTTTACGCCGAGCTGCTTCCCGCTCAAAAGGTGGAAAGAATAAAGCTGCTGCAGCATGACGGCCATAATGTTTGCATGATTGGAGACGGCGTTAACGACGCCCCGGCGCTCAAAACGGCAAACGTTGGCGTGGCGATGGGCGGTATGGGCGCCGATATCGCTATTGAAGCCGCCGACATTGCTTTGATGGGCGATGATATAACAAAAATCCCCTACTTGAAACGTTTGTCAAACGCTACGGTCAGGCTGATTAAGCTTAATATTTCCCTGTCGATGTTGATCAACCTGGTGGCCATTGTCCTTTCGGTTCTCGGTTTCCTTAACCCGGTTACCGGCGCTTTGGTGCACAATGTGGGGTCGGTGCTGGTGGTGCTGAACGCCGCCCTGCTGTATGACAGGAACTATGTTTTTTAGCCGATGCACACGTATCCTTACATAATGCTTGTTTCTTTGGTTTCCAGTGTGTATTCCGGCAGCGTTCGGTTAGTGGTTTTGACAATGTTAAACCGGCAATGTGTGTTTAAAGATTCATTATTGACAATACATCAAAATTGCTGTACTATTTTGATACAGCAATTTTGATGTATTTATTATTTGAAAGTGGGAAACCTGTGGATATACATGACTATACTACAGCAGGCGGCAAGAACTTAATAAAAGAATACATCAGTACGAGGCCAATGGATGAACGGCGCGAAATTTATAAGATGAGGCACGATATAATATTAAACGGCTTTGCGGCATTTCAACAGCTTAACACAAGGCAGCTAAAAGGGAAGCTGTATGAAATCAAATACAGCGATAATAGAATCATGTATATCATAAGGGATAGCGACAATGTTTATTTTCTCCATGCTTGTCAAAAGCAGAAAGGCAAAGCCGAAAAATATGAGCTTGCAACGGCAATTAAGCGAGCGAAAGAGCTTGACTTAAAACTATAAGGAGGCGTTAAATATGCCTTTTACAAAAGTTGACCCGCTGGCGGAAATAATAGAACTTCAAGAGATGTTTAAAGATGACCCGGAAGCAAAAGAGATGTTTCATCAATACGAATTGGCACACAAAGAAAATTTAAGACTTAAACAGGAAGAACTTGAATTAAGGAACAGGCTTGTAGAGTATAGAAAAGAAAAGAATATTACCCAAAAAGAACTGGAAACTAGAACAGGGTTAACGCAACAAGCTATTTCCAGATTTGAAACAGGAAGCGGCGGGAGTATCAAGACGATATTAAAATATGCCGATGGTATAGGCTGTAAATTGGTACCGCAAAGCAAGTAAGGGTGTTTCCAATTTGGATCGTCACCAGATCCAGAGAAACAGATGGCCGCTGCTCGCCAAACAACATAAGTTAGAGTTAGATAAACACCCCGCACGGGGTCTTATCTTTTATAAAATGGTTTTCAAATGGTGATAGAACTGACATAATAAATAAGCTGGCTGAATTTTAATTGAGGATTTTTGTATAAATAGTTGTACTGATTGGGGAATATGGTAAAATATATCTATGAAGCTAGTCAAAAAGTTTTATATTAGCACAAGTTTTTGTGTAAAAGGAGGCTCGAAAATGGGTGATGCATATCCGTCCGATAACATGAGGCGGTTCTGCAAGCTTTTGATTAACCCCGATTTGCGCAGTATTATGGGTCGGGAACTTGAAATTTATGTGGGTGGTTTTTTAACGGATTTGTCCATGGAAATTAACAGCCATGTGTTGTTCCTTTGCCCACTAAAGTGTAAAAATATTGATAAAGTTGGTATTGAGGATATTGATATTATTAATGATTATCTAAACGAGCACGGGAATAAAAGCGACAGTGAGTATGATAACAGCAACCCACTGATTAAGACCAGCCCTTTGTGCAAAGGGCTGCGGGGTGGAGTATGGGTTGATCTGCCAAAGCGAGAGGACGCCAGTATTACACCTTTGTGTATTGCTCAGGACAAGAGAAAGACATTGGAACTCATGCAAATCATGAACAGCAATGGAGATTGGCAATCAAAGGGGTTTCGGCAAATAGGATTGCAGCTGCCAATTGATATTGACAGAGAAAAGAATGGACGGGAAAGTCCGATAAAGGTAACCTGCTATAGCTATCAATGCGCTATGACAAACTTAATTAAGTGGATTATCCCGATTTATATTGATCAAAAATGTCACGGCGCTTTGATTAGCGGTCAATTTGCCGAGTCTGATTGGGTAGTCCCAGATGATTTACACCGGCGGATCGGGTTAACGGATCCGCCGGAGGGCTGGTCTGAGTTTTTGCAATTCGTAACAAAAGAAGATTTTCAACGGGAGCCCCAAGACAAATTTAATGATTTCCTTACTAAAGTAGTCCGTTTTCAGGATTTAATCAACAGTTCCTATCAAAAAAATTTTACCCGGTTGGAGTCCCTGGTGCAGGAAGAGCTGCTGGACAAGGTTTGGGGCCGGGGGATAATGCTTTATCCCGAGGCCGACCAGTTGGAAAGTAAATTATCCGACATCTTGCCCCGTTTCCGTTTTACCAGGACCAATTTAATTGACAGTGCAATTATTTTAAAAGAATTGTTTGATTTGGAAAGTATGGTGGTTTTTAAACCGCGTAGCGGTTCCGAAGTGCTCGAAAAAATGAATGACACTTTCGGCGTTGTACTGGATCACGAACCGGTTAAACAACCTGACGACGATTTGCTCTTTGACCGTGAATTTCCAAAGTCCAATTATTATATCAATGCGGTCACCTTTGATAAGCCAGAAAACTGGCAAAGTGCTGGTAATTACGAAAAAATCTGGGTTCCTGAAGAGAAGATTAAAGATCGGCTGGTTTTTAAGCCGGTTCCAAAAGCTGCGGATGTGAAAATTGATGATTGGAGCCGCCGCGTTCTGGCTGTTTATGCTATTAAAAACAGTGAAAACACCTTGGTCGGATTTTTTTTTAGATTGAAGGATCGGGACAGCGCCATGAAACAAGAGATCTTAAAACAGTCTTTGATGCGGTTTTTTGAGCGTTTGAGCACCGTTTTTTTGGCTCAATGGAATACCTTGTGCGCTGAGTACAGCCGTTTGATTAACGAGTCAAGTAACGCTTATCTGCGACATGAACTGGGCCAAAAGCTAGCTGGCATGAATGATATTAGTGCGAAGTTAAGCTATTTTATAGACCAAACTGGTTTGCCCGGCGCAAGAGATGTGCGTAGGTCGTTTCCAAATTTACCGGATAAAGTAATCCAATTATTGGAGTATTTGCCGACTTATTGGCGGGATCAGAAAAATTACAACGATGAAATTAAAAAAATTATCAGTAATGTAAATGTGCTTATTGAAGAAGCGCGGCTTGAGAAAAAAACGTTTTGGCCCTATGAGAAGTTTTTATATCGCTTGTTGGCTATTTATAGGTGGGAAGCGGAACAACGGGGCAAAAAAATTATAGCCCCGGTAGTCAATCAAAGCGATGCAAAACGGCCCCAGCTGTATGCTGACTGGAAAAAACTAGAACAAGCAGTTAATAATTTGTTGCGGAATGCCTTGAAATATAGCTATGATTACACCAACATTTATTTGAACGCCCGTTTGTCTGAAAATGGCAAGAATTATGAATTTACGGTACAAAGCTATGGCTACGAAATTCCTAGGGATGAACGGGAATCTATTTTTGAGCTAGGTGTTAGAGGTAAACGCCATGTGCACAACTTGGCTGATGGTATTGGCTTTGGTCTTTTTATTGCCCGGCGGTTTGCGCAATTTCACGGTGGTGATGTAGAGCTGATTAGAACTGAGCTTGTTTCACCGCTCAATGTGCCGTTGATCCGTCCTTATTTGTCCATGAAAGCGGAATTTGCGGAATTTCAGGAAGAAAGCATTTTGCGTCAATGCCAGGAAGCGGACGAGAAGTTTCGCGAAAATGGCACCTACAATCAGGTGGTTAATGATAATCCCAAAGTAGATAAGCAAAAAGGAGTATATTACCTGGAATCAATCAGTGACGCCACTTATGTAAATGAGTTCAAACTTTGGATTCCTTATATTAAGGAGGGGACGCCATATGGAGGCGCTTAGAGTGCTTTTTGTCGAAGATAGCACCGATCCAATGCGGCTTATAGAAAATTTAGAGCGGTATGGCTGCCAGGTAGAACACTGCGCCCGCATTCGGGTGGCCCAACATTACGTAAAAAAGGAGCCAAGCTTTGGTCATTTTGATATTTTACTCCTGGATCTGGCCCTGGACAGTTATGACCTTCCCGGTGAGCTGCAAAAAGAGGCTGCCCAAACATTTGCCGGCTGGGTATTTTATCAATATATGATTGAAAACGAAACTTTAAAGCGCAATACCATTTTTTATACCGCCTACGCTGAAGAGTTTAAAGATAAAATTGGCGTTGCAGCCTATCAAAAGTTGCAGGTAGTGGAAAAGCAGGACTCCGCACACCTGAATAAAATAATCGCCGCTATCTATAAGTTGACCGGACAAAAGCTGGCTGTGAAAGGATGATGGGCTGATGAGTCAAATTTGTCCCAATACCAATATCGCCTGCGCCTATGGTTTGGAAATGCATTTGAAAGCTTGGGCGGACAGGTCTACCGAGGCGGGAATATTGTATGGGATTTGGCTTAATCATAAGGAATTGCTGTCCATACGTCTTGAGCCTATGCCACCAATGTTTCACCCTTACAGTGACCATAGCGCCGCTCACAGTCAAACCATTGTGCATACCATTAACCGTTTACTGGGTCCCAAACGAATTGCTATGCTGGGGGCCACCGATACATGGTTGTTGCTGGAGTGCGCCTATCGTCACGATTTGGGCATGAAGGTGAGTAATGATGAAAAGAAACAGTACGTGACCAGCCGGGATTATGATAAATTTATTAACCTGGTCAGACAAAGTCTTGACTATGCCAAGGACGAACGGGAAGCGGCCCAAAAGTTACGGGATATGCTGGGCCCCCTGCCAGAGGATACTATAGCCAACAGAACCGCGAAGCTGATTGATTATGGCAAGTATTTGGATTTGGTCTTATCCCTTTATTACCGTAAATATCACGCTGGCCGCTCTGAGCAGCTGATTAATAGCGAGCGGCGGCGGGAAATCCCCGACGACAACATTCCCGATCGGTTGTGGAATAATATTGGCAAGATCTGCAACGGGCATACGCAGCCACCAAAATGGGTGTTGGAGAATCTGGAACATTTTGAGCAAGGGTACTGCCAGGATATCTGTCACCCCAGGTTTGTACAGACCCTGCTGTGTTTAGGCGATTTGCTGGATTTAGATAACAATCGTTTCAACGTGTTTCAACAGGCTCTTTGGGGCGGCAGGCTGCCTCAATCTTCCCAAGCCCATTTGCTGAAACACAAAGCGGTGCAACATCTTTATATTGACAGTAATAAAATTGAAGTGGTGGCTGATCTTTACATGGAAGACCAGTCTCCGGAAATAATGTTCGGTTATTTAATGACCGAGGCTAAGGGTAAGTACAAGCAAAATGCCTATCAATTTTCGGAGCAACATAAACAAGCTACGGCCGAGAAAATTTTGCGCACCTTAAACGAAGCGAAGCCCCTGGTAGAACCTAGAGTGCTGATGGATTGGGAGGAACAGAGGCAAATCTACGACCGACAGGCCCATTTGCAACATGATGCCTGCCGCAAGTGCGCCGATTGGTTTAAGATGCTGAGAGAAGAGCTTGATTTTCTTGCTTTGCGCTGGTCTCAAATTGCACCTGTCGGTATGCCCGGGTCGGCCCCCCAGTTAACCTTGTGCAAAATTTTTTGGCAAGGGGCCGAAATGGACGAGGACACTATCAATTTGCGTTACTCTATTGGCCACAGACGAGCCGCTGGCATCATCCAGGGTACCGGTCTTTATGGTGATATTTCCACACATCCTGTCTACGTTGACTTTGCCATGCAAACCATTGATAAAGAACTGGTTTTTATCCGGGAATTGGTGCAGAATGCCATGGACGCCAATAAAATTCAATTGTTCCGTTTCCTGCGGGAAGGTCGTTATGGAGACGCTGTCATTTTCTTTGGCAACGACATGACCAAGTGGGATCCGGTAATCGTGTTGGGCCGTATTGATGATGTTATCCGCAATTTAAAGGTGGAAGTTCGGGTCTATTACAAAATGCCCCTTGATTATGGCGACATTGAGGATCGCCCGAGCGGCCTACCGGAGTTTAAGCCTTATCTGCGCTTTGAGGTACGGGATGTGGGCACAGGCATTGACGGGCATACCCTAAAAAATATGAGCAAAATCGGTGAAACCAGGGACAAGGAACTGCAGGCTGAAATTGATAAAATGCCGGCATGGTTGCGCCCGAACGGCTCTTTTGGTATTGGCATGCAATCGGTGTTTGGCGTGGTGGATGAGTTTAAGGCTTTGTCCGGTTCCCGTCTGGATCACAAACTAAGGGACTTGTTTTTCAACGGGGCCAAAAGCAGCGGGGAACTATTTGCGGCGGTGCGGGAAAGCGACCGGCACGCGATTATCAAATATGGCACCAGGGTATTTGTTGAGTTGAAAAACGAACGGGCCAAAAACGTTATTGACCGGTTATGCCCCAAGGGTAATCCTTTGGTTTTTAATTGCGACCTTCTTTTTCAGGAGATTCGCCGCCGGATTGTGCAAATGCTGGGCCGTGATTTGTTGCCCATTACGTTGCGGTTTTATGTAAATGATGTGGAAGTCCAAAAGTACCGCGAGCCATCGGAAGAAGGTACAAGAGGGAAACTCAACAGCGTATTTGAACCCCTCCTGCAAGCTGCTAAGTTGCTGCCATATGGTGCATATGATAAAAATTTGCGGATTGTGGATTATGACGCTACGGAGCAGCTGTTGGTGCTTAACGGCAAAGACGAGGAAAGTTTACGGATTGTGCATTATGACGCCGCGAAGCAGTTGGTGGTGGATATGGAGCTGGCGGATATGTTTTCCCCGCATTCAGCCGGAGCAGAGACTGGTATTGGTAAAACGCTGGACGAACGGGAGGGCGGAGAGAGTTCTTTGCGCCCGATTGATTTTTACTACCGGGGCATGCGTGTGCCCGGGGTGTATATATATAGAAGAATGCTGTATCCTTGTTGGGATATTAAAGCCTATGGCTATTTTAGCGAAGCGGAACGAGTTGTTGCTATCAGCCGGAACCAATTGTTACCCCATGTAGAACATGGTATTTACAGGAAAGTTGCGGCGGCAGCGGACAATGCGCTGGAAACTGTGTGGAAATGTCTCGCCAGAGGGGATTCTTTTATTCTTACCCCCGGGCGCAGGAATGCTCTGGCTCTTTCATTGCTTTACCATCAGGTGTCCTGCGCGTTAGGCGGTCAGAATCGGGAGCCGTATCATGCATTACTGAGCGGGTTGTTGAAGAATACGGATGCAACAATACCTGTTCTGGAGTACCAATATGGTGAATTGTTTGTAGCCCGGGCAAAAATGGCCATGGTGTTCGCAAAGGGGGCACATGCAAATTGGTATGTGAACCCTGGCCAGATGCCTTATACCAGTTCCCCGGGTTGTTTGGTTGATGAACTCTTTGATGACAAGGGTCCGGAGCTTATTGTGCAGGATATTTTCGCCCGCTATTTGTTCAGCCGCGGTTTTCGTTCCAGTGTGGCTGAAGTGACCGCCATTACTCGCGCTGTTCAAGAAGGGGAACTGGACTTAGTGTCGGTTTATCGTTATACGGAAGACATTAAAGATGCAGCAAAATGTTCGAAACAAGTATATCGAAAATTGATTGAAAACACAGTAAAACAAGCGCACAGTTGGATGGGCGATAGCGAGAAAGGCCTTTGGTTTCCTGTTCTGCTTCCTGTGGAACAGTTTGCTGGTCTTACGGTACCTTCTTTGAAAGTAAGGGATCTAACCCAAGATGGTTTCAATGTGGAGCATAGATATGTGCAGCTCTTCCACGGGAACTGTTTTGTGTCGCCCTTTACTAATGGGGAGATTGTGCGGCTGATGTCTCTGTTTGCGGCTTCCTTAACAAAAGCTAAGGAAGAAAATCTGCCTGCATATTACAGCCAAGAGATGATTGAAGAATTTATTAAAGGGCAGATGCAAACAATAGAAAAAGGTAAAGATTTGGGGCGATTGGCCGAATTTGTTGCTGATGTTCATAAGGCGAATTGGCCCGATCTTTCGGCCAAACAAATTTATCACGTTTACTATGACAGATATAAAGTCGTGGCAAAAAAACTGCTTGAAGACATTTTGAAAATAGGACATGAAATGGAGTTGCCCGTTTGATGGGCATATTCACTACCCAACATCCGCCATTTGCTGGGCCACGGGCTCAATACATCCGGTCTGCTTCAGTATTTTGATATGCGCTTGCCCATTTAGTAAGACGATACCGATTAGCGAACATAGGCATGGGGCAGACAGATTATTCAAGAATGGCCAGATACCATTCCAACTGTTCTATTATGTATTTTGCAACCATTCCCACCATTGTAGCGGCGGTTTTGTCTCTGTAATAGCTCTCAAAGCAAGAGTGATATATTTCAACCGCAGAGTCACCCCCCGTTACAAATAATGTACATTATTATTCAGTATTTTGACGCCTCATTTCCATAATTTTACTCCAAGTTTTGTTTTTACCGATGCCATCACCGATGCTTTTACCGGTGCGCTTGCCTTTTTTGTTTCCGCGTCAAATGAATAGCTATCGTCAAGAGGCACGATAATTCTAAATACATCACCGTCAATAAGCTGCGGGTCTTGGCCGGAATAGCGACGGCTATACTTGTACAGGTTTCTTACCCCGGAACCAAGCTCATCAGCCAAGCCGATATTACGGAAAAAAGCCGCGATAGTCGGATTCTTGGGATTTGGCTCGAAATTGTCGGGCGTAATAGCTTCGCCTGTAACGGCTCGGTTTGCGTTTTCGGTGTACATTTTTTCTTTTTCAATGACAAATTTCGCATAATAAGGCGCGGTAAATTCGCGGTGCATTAAGGTATTAACCAGCATTTCCCGGGCAATTGCCCCGCTTAAACTGATCCGGGCGTCACCTTCCAAGTAGAATTTGTCCATAAGGTGCTTTTCGGCAAACCCCATAAGCCGTTCGTAGCTTTCAATAAGGTTGGTCTGCACAATTAAGCGATCATCATAGCGGTCAGTATTGACTTTGCGTACAATCGCGTCCGTGCGGTATGTGGGCGACACA